>DATNBJ010000140.1:0-8575 GCA_035572055.1 Thermoleophilaceae bacterium
GCGCGAGCAGCAAGCGGCTTCTGAAGCAGGACCACGAGGGCGAGCTCCGCGGCGAGCTCGTGATGATGCTGTTCGAGACCCTCGAGGCCGAGACGCCTCAGAAGGGCCGCAAGCAGCAGCGCCGCTCGAGCGGCAGGTCCAAGGCCCGCGCGTAGCCAAAGCGCGCGCAGCGCCGGTTGCAAGACGTCCGTCGTTCGGCATATAGTGAGCCGATCCTGAGTATCCGCCCCCGAACGGGGGCGGTGCACAGGGCCTCGCCTGCAGACCATGCCGCGATTCGTGTGTCCTACATGCGGGGCGACGCTGTACAGCGCCGCGCCGCTCACCACCTGCTCTTGGTGCGGCACGCCCGTGCCCGGTCCGCCGAGGGAAGCGGAGGACGACGGCGAGCCGGGCGGGGACGAGGACGACCCGGCGTCCTGAGCCGGAGATTCGTGCGCGCTTTCCCGGCGCCTGGACTCGGCCCAGTCACTCGGGAAGTCGAAGCCGGATCTCCGGCTCAGGACAGCATTTCCTAGTATCCGGCGCGTGGAGCAGCGCTATCTCGGCAGGACGGGCGTAAGCGTCAGCCCGCTGTGCCTCGGGGCCATGATGTTCGGCGCCTGGGGCAACCCCGACCACGACGAGTCGATCCGCATCATCCACCGCGCGCTCGACGCGGGGATCAACTTCATCGACACCGCCGACGTCTACTCGCGCGGCGAGTCGGAGGAGATCGTCGGCAAGGCGCTCGCCGGCGGCCGGCGCGACAACGTCGTGCTGGCCACCAAGTTCCACGGCACGATGGGCGACGACCCGAACGAGGTCGGCAACTCGCGCCGCTGGATAGTCCGAGAGGTGGAGAACAGCCTGCGCCGCCTCGGCACCGACTGGATCGACCTCTACCAGGTCCACCGCCACGACCCCTGGACCGATCTCGACGAGACGCTCGGCGCGCTCAGCGACCTGATCCATCAGGGCAAGGTCCGCTACATCGGCAGCTCCACGTTCCCGCCGAGCGTGATCGTGCAGGCACAGGGGGTGGCGCAGCGCCGCGGCCGCGAGCGGTTCGTCTGTGAGCAGCCCCCGTACTCGATGCTCGTCCGCGGTATCGAGAGCGAGGTCCTGCCGGTCTGCCAGCACTACGGGATGGGAGTGATCCCCTGGAGTCCGCTGGCGGGCGGCTGGCTGTCGGGGCGCTACCGGCTCGGCCAGGACCAGCCGTCGAGCACCCGCGCGGAGCGGATCCCCGGGCGCTACGACCTCTCGCGGCCGGAGAACCAGCGCAAGCTGGAGGCCGCCGACGCGCTGGGGCGGCTTGCGGAGGACAGCGGCATGACGCTGATCGAGATGGCGATCGCCTTCGTCCTCAATCATCCCGCGGTCACCGCCGCGATCATCGGTCCGCGCACGATGGAGCAGCTCGAGAGCCAGCTCCCGGCCGCGGACGTGAAGCTGAGCGACGACGTGCTCGACAAGATCGACGAGATCGTCCCGCCGGGCACCACCTTCACCCTCGCCGACGCCGGCTACACGCCGCCGGCGATCGCGAAGCCCGCGCTCAGGAGGCGCTAGGCGCGCTGGGCGCGGTCGCCGGGTGGGCCTTCGCCCACGCGACGATGTTCTTGGAGTCGGCCACGGTCTCGCCGTCGTCGGTCACGAGCACCGGCACCCACTTCCTGCCGGTCAGCTCCTGCACCTCTCGGCGCCCGTGGGTGTTGTTGAACGGTCCGGGCAGCGGCGCGAGGCCGTAGGAGAGCACGACCTCCGGATCGTGTCCCGCCTCCTTCAGCGCCCTGTAGGCGTTCCGGCAGGGATGGCCGCCGGGTCGCCACGGCGCCGGGAAGGTCCCCCAGCAGACGTAGAGCTTCACTGGTCCTCCTCGTTGGGTCGGGTCAGCCACTCCGCGGCCGCGCGCCAGGCGCTGGTCCGCGGGTCGATGTGGGTGCGGTGCCCGCCGGGCACCGGCTCGATCAGGGTCACGTCGTCGCCCGCCGCGCGCGCCGCTTCGGCGAAGTCGCGGCTGCGCCGCACCGTCACGGTCTCGTCGTCCTCGCCGTGGACGAGCAGGATGGGCAGGCCCAGGGGCACGAGCTGGATCGGGTTGGCCTCCGCGTAGCGCTCGGGCACCTGCTCGGGCGTTCCCCCGAGTAGCTCGTGCGCGGCGCCCGCGGCGCTCAGGTCGCACGGCGCGGCCTGCGCCACCACGCGCCGGAGGCGGACGCGGCCGTCGCGCTGTGCCGCCGCCCAGAGCGCGAGCTGGCCGCCGGCGGAGTGGCCCATCACGGACACGTCGCCGAGGTCGAGCCGCGGGTCCGCGCGCTCGGCCAGCAGGTCGATCGCCGCGGCCACGTCGTCGAACGTCGCCGGCCAGCCGCCGCCCTGGCGCTTGCCGATGCGGCGGTACTCGATGTTCCACGCCGCCCGGCCGCGCCGGGCGAGGTCGGCCGACACCGCGCGGCACACCCGCTTGCTCCACTTCGCTCGCCAGAAGCCGCCGTGGATCACGACCGTGACCGGATGCGGGCCGGGCGGGGGCGGCAGGTGCAGGTCCACGCGCTGCGAGGGCGCCGTGCCGTAGCTGTGGCTCTCGGGGCGCGAGAGGACGTCGAGCAGGATGCGGACGGCGCCGGGAATCCGCGAAACCTACCTGCGCCCCTCTACGTGCCGCCCGCGAGCTGACGCTCCATCGTGTCGAAGAAGCCGCCCCAGCCCTGACCGGCGGCGCGGTACTGGTCGGGCGTGAGGTTGCCGCCGCGCTGCTCCATCACCATCTCCGTCCGGCCGTCGCCGAGGTCGTTCAACACGACGACCACGAGCTCCGTCGTGGGCACTCCGGGCATGTCCGTGACGGTGAAGACGAGGCGCCCGGGCGGGGCGACCTCCAGGTACTCGCCCTCCCACCTGATCTCGCGGCGGTCCTCGCCGAAGAACATCGTGGCCTTCCAGCGCCCGCCGGGCCGCACGTCCATCGAGACGGTCGAGACCGGGATGTCGGCCTGGTCGCCTCCGTACCAGGCGGCGAAGCGCTCCGGCTCGGTCCACTCGCGCCAGACGCGCTCACGCGGAGCGTCGAACACGCGCGTGATGGAGATCCCCGGTTCGTCAGCCATCTCTCGGGGCGAGCCGATCGCCCAGCTTGTCGAAGCTCGCGTCCCAGAAGTCACGGTACCTGTCGAGCCACTCGGCGGCATCCCGGAGCGCGGCGCCGTCGAGCCTGGAGGGCCGCAGCTGCGCGTTGCGGGTGCGCGTAACGAGTCCCGCGCGCTCGAGGACCTTGATGTGCTGCGACACCGCCTGGACCGTGATCGGGAACGGCTCGGCGAGCTCGTTCACCGTGGCCTCGCCCTCCGCGAGGCGGCCGAGGATGGCCCGCCGGGTGGGGTCGGCGAGGGCGGCGAAGGTGAGTGTGAGCTGGTCGGTGGCCACGTGCCAATTAAGGTAACTGCTTTATAAAGCGATTGTTTGATAACACTACCGGCCACGGACGACGACTCGCAACGGAGGAGGAGCAGATGGGAAAGATCGTGATCACCGAGTTCGTGTCGCTCGACGGCGTGGTCGAGGACCCGGGCGGCGCCGAGGACTACAAGTACGGCGGCTGGTCCTTCGAGTTCGACCGCGGCGAGGACGGCGACAAGTTCAAGGTCGACGAGACGATGGCCTCCGACGCGCTGCTGCTCGGCCGCCGCACCTACGAGGGCTTCGCCGACGCGTGGCCGCAGCGCGACGGCGAGTTCGCGGACAAGTTCAACAGCATGCCGAAGTACGTGGTCTCCTCGACGCTCAGCGACCCGGAGTGGACCAACACGACCGTGATCGGCAGCGACCTCGATGACGAGGTGGCGAAGCTGCGCGACTCGCACGAGGGCGACGTGGTGGTCCACGGCAGCGCCCAGCTCGCCCAGTCGCTGATCGAGCGTGATCTCGTCGACGAGCTGCGGCTGATGGTCTTCCCGGTCGTGCTCGGCACGGGCAAGCGCCTGTTCGGCGAGACGTCCGAGAAGAAGACCCTGAAGCTCGTGGACAGCAGGCAGGTGGGCAAGGACGGCGTCGCGATCCTCACCTACCGGCGCGCATGAGCGCCGAGCTGACCGAGCTGCGCCGGTCGGTCGCCGGCGCGGTGATCGCCCCCGAGGACCCGGGCTATGACCTGGTGCGGCGCTGCTTCAACGCGCTGGTGGACCGCCGCCCGGCGGTGATCGTGCGCTGCCGTGGCGCGCGCGACGTGGGCACCGCGTTCGACTACGCGCGCACGAACGGGCTCGAGCTCGCCGTCCGCGGCGGCGGCCACAACCCCGCCGGCCACTGCGTGCTCGACGGCGGCCTCGTGATCGACCTGACGATGATGCGCGGGGTGGAGGTCGACCCCGACGCGCGGATCGCGCGCTCCGAGGGCGGCGCCACCTGGCTCGACTTCGACTCCGCCACGCAGGCGCACGGGCTCGTCACGCCCGGCGGCATCGTCGGCTCCACCGGGGTGACGGGCCTGACGCTCGGCGGCGGCATCGGCCACCTCACCGCGCAGTACGGGCTCACCTGCGACAACTTCGTGGGCGCCGAGCTGGTCACTCCGGACGGCTCGCTCGTCAGGGCGAGCGAGGAGGAGAACGCCGACCTGCTCTGGGGGCTCCGCGGCGGCGGCGGCAACTTCCGCGTGGTCACGCGCGGCGAGTTCCGCCTCCACCCGCTCGAGAAGGTGGTGGGCGGGCGCATGCTCTACAGGGGCCCAGGGATCGCCGGCGCGCTGCGGGCCTACCGCGACCTGGTGGCGGCCGCGCCGCGCGACATGAGCTGCCAGGCGTTCGTGGCACTCACCGAGTCGCTCGAGCCGTACCTGGTGGTGGTGCCCTGTTACACGGGCAACGGCGACCACGCCGGGCTGCACCCGCTGCGCGCGGCGCCGGGCCTCGTGACCGACGGCGTGCGCGAGCACTCGTTCGTGGGCCAGCAGCATCTGTTCAACCCGGCCTACGGCGCGGACCGCAACTACTGGAAGAGCAGCTTCGTGCGCGACCTGCCGGACGAGCTGATCGACGACCTGATCGGCCGCATGCAGGCGCTGGGGCGCCCACCGGGCCAGCTCCTGATCGAGTCGCTCCACGGCGCGCCGAAGGACGTGGACGGCTCGACGGCCGCGGTCGGCTTCCGCGACGCCACGTTCAACGTCAGCGTCATGGCCGCCTGGCTCGACCCCGCGCACGACGAGGAGCAGATCGCCTGGACGCGCGAGACCTCGGCGGCGATCGAGCCGTTCTCGGTCAGCGGGGGGTACGTGAACTACATGCAGGCGGACGAGCCGATCGAGCGCGTGCGAGCCGCGTTCGGCGAGGACAGCTTCGACGGGTTGCGCGAGCTGAAGGCGCGCTACGACCCGGACAACGTGCTGCGCCGGAACCAGAACGTGCCTCCGCGCGTATAGGGACCGTTCCCTACCCTGCGAGAGGATGAGCTTGACGCGCCGGCTGGCCGCGCTCGGCCTGCTAGCGACCGTTGCCGGTTGCAGCGGCGGGGGCCACAAGAGCAGCACGACAGGGACCGCGACCGCCACGGACACGGCCGGCGCCACGCCGGCGCCCGCCCAGACGACCACCCGGCACCCGTCGCTCGACTGGTCGCGCTTCGGCTACGACGCGGAGCGCAGCGGCCGGGCGCCGCGCGGCCCGAGCGCCGCGCAGGTGGCGCGCCTCAGCGCCCGGCAGGTGAGCCTGCCCGGCACGGTGGACAGCTCGCCGATCTACCTCTCCGGGGTGAGCGTGCACGGGCGCTCGCGCAACCTGCTCGTGGTCACCACCACCTATGGCCGGACCCTCGGCCTAGACCCCGTGAGCGGCAGCGCGCTGTGGAGCTTCACGCCCGGCTCGGCAGCGAAGCTGGCGGGCAGCGCGCAGTTCACCACGGCCACCCCGGTGGCCGATCCGAACGGCCGTTACGTGTACGCGGCCTCGCCAGACGGCTTCATCCACAAGCTCCGCGTGTCGAACGGCAGGGAGCTCACGTCCGGCTCCTGGCCGGCGTCGGTCACCCGGGATGCCACGCACGAGAAGATCGCCTCGGCCCTCAACCTGGACGGCCGCTACGTGATCGTCACCACGGGCGGCTACATCGGCGACGCGCCGCCCTACCAGGGCAAGGTCGTGACGATCGACCGCACGAGCGGGCGGATCCTCCACGTCCTCAACTCGCTCTGCTCGAACCGCCGCGAGATCATCCAGCCGAGCACCTGCAACGGATCGGACTCGGCGATCTGGGGCCGCGCCGGCGCGGTGGTGGACCCGAAGACGCACGACCTGTACGCGACCTCGAGCAACGGCCCCTTCGACGGCGGCACGAACTGGAGCGACTCGGTGCTGAGGCTCTCGCCCGGCGCCGCGACGCTGCTCGCGCACTACACGCCGAGCAACCAAAGGGAGCTCGAGTCGACCGACGCCGATCTCGGCTCGACCTCGCCGATCCTGCTGCCGGACCCGAACAGCGGGCAGGTCGACTTCCTGCTGCAGGGCGGCAAGGACAGCACGCTCCGGCTGCTGGACATCTCGAAGAGCCTCTTCGGGGTGACCGGCTCGGCGGGCAGGAGGCTGGGCGGCGAGGTGCAGTCGCTCCCGCTGCCGGGCGGCGACCAGACGATGTTCACGGCCGGCGCCGTGCTTCACGCGAGCGGGAAGACCGAGGTCTTCGTGGCCACGAACGGGGGCACGGCCGCCTACCGCTTCGCGGCAGGCCGGCTGCAGAAGCTGTGGGACAACGACAACGGCGGCACGAGCCCGGTGATCGCGGGCAGCCTGCTGTGGGTCTACGACCCGGGCGGAGGGCTGAACGTCTACCGGCCCGACAGCGGCAAGCTCGTGCGCCACTTCGACACGCCCTCGGGCCACTGGAACAGCCCGATCGTCGCCGGCGGCCGCGTCTACGTCCCCACCGGCAACGCGAACGACCACTCGAGCAGCGGCCAACTGACCATCCTGCGCTGACTGGCTAGTGTCCTCAGCTCATGGCCCAGCGCACGTCACCGCCGTTCCGCGCCGATCACGTCGGCAGCCTCCTGCGCCCGCAGAAGCTGCTCGACGCGCGGGCGGACTTCGCGAACGGCGGAATCGACGCCGACGAGCTGCGCGGTATCGAGGACGAGGCCATCCGCGACGCCGTGCAGATGCAGAAGGACGTCGGTCTGCGGTCGGCCACCGACGGCGAGTTCCGCCGCGCCTCCTGGCACATGGACTTCATCTACGAGCTCGGCGGAATCAACAAGGTTGAAGGTGACATCAAGGTTGAGTTCCGCAACGCCGAGGGCACGACCGAGTTCACGCCCGCGGCGATCCACGTGGCCGACAGTGTCACCCTCGAGAGGCCGATCTTCGGGGACGACTTCGAGTACCTCCAGTCGGTCGCGAGCGACGGCCAGACGCCCAAGCTCACGATCCCCTCGCCGAGCATGGTCCACTACCGCGGCGGCCGGGCGGCGATCGACGAGAGCGTCTACCCGGACCTCGATTCGTTCTGGACCGACCTCTCGGCCGCGTATGCCGACGAGGTGCGCGCTCTGGCCGACCTTGGCTGCACGTACCTCCAGTTCGACGACACGAGCCTCGCCTACCTGAACGACCCGGCCCAGCGCAAGGGGATCGCCGAGCAGGGCGCCGACGCCGAGCACCTGCACGAGACCTACATCCGCAACATCAACAGCGCGCTGGCCGGCCGGCCCGACGGCATGGCCATCACCACCCACATGTGCCGCGGCAACTTCCGCTCCTCCTGGGTGGCCGAGGGCGGCTACGACTTCGTGGCCGAGGCGCTGTTCGGCGAGCTCGACGTGGACGGCTTCTTCCTCGAGTACGACGACGCCCGCTCGGGCGGCTTCGAGCCGCTCCGCTTCGTCCCGCCGGGCAAGATGGTGGTGCTCGGCCTGGTCACGACGAAGCGCGGCGAGCTCGAGTCGAAGGACGAGCTGAAGCGCCGGGTGGACGAGGCGTCGCAGTTCGTCCCGGCCGATCAGATCTGCATCTCGCCGCAGTGCGGCTTCTCCTCGACGGTCGAAGGAAACGCGCTCGACCACGACCAGGAAGTGGCCAAGCTCGAGCTCGTGGTGGAGGCGGCGCAGGACATCTGGGGGTAAGGCCGGGCGCCGCCGCGGGTCACCCCGATGCGGTATGTGACGGGGTTGCACAACTTTGTTACGTAAACCTCTGGCTTTTCGCCACAAGTGGGGTTAGGGTCGAACTCGATAGGTCCGGACTGACCGCCCCAGAACCCCCCTCCCCTCCGAAGGAACCCTCCACATGCGGATCCCGAGCATTTGGCCGCTCGACCGCCGCGCACGCCTCATCGCGCTCTTGGTCGCGGCTGTCGTAACGCCCCTTGCCCTCCTCTGGGCCACCAGCATCGCCACCGGCGCCACCGATCCGGTCAAGGAGGCCGAATCGCTGACGATCGCCGCCGACTTCGGCGGGAAGCTCTCCGGGGATTCCGCCGCCTCCGGCGGTCAGACGCTCACCTACTGGTCCAACGACTCGGCCACCGGGTCGGTCACCACCACCGGGACCACGACGACCCTCACTCTTCGCGCGCGCTCGGACCTCTGCCAGGGCGGCGCCACCGC
>DATNBJ010000141.1:0-17666 GCA_035572055.1 Thermoleophilaceae bacterium
CCGCGCTGGGGCTGGCAGTCGCCGCCTGCGGCGCCCAGGACAGGCCGCCCGAGATGGTGCCGCCCCGCTTCGGGCCGGCGCCGCTCTACCGGCCCGATGCGCTGAGCAGGACGGTGGAGAGGGCCAGGCCGCTCGGCGCCATGAGCTGCAGCAGCGCCCCGAAGGACTGGGTGGGCGTGCACCTCGAGGTGTTCGTGAACCGCTTCGACGTGGTGATCCCCGCCGGCATCGGCATGGCGCCGCCGCACGCCGTGGACGGCGCGTACATCACCGGCGCCCGCTGCTCGTATCCGATCCGGACCACGGACCCCACCGGGATGATCGAAGTCGACGCCAGGTTCGCCCGCCATGCCACGCTCGGCGACTTCTTCGCCGCCTGGGGCCAGCCGCTCAGCCCCACGAGGCTGCTCGGCTTCCGTGCCAGGGGCAGCGACCGCGTGGTCGTCTACAGCAACGGCAGGCGCTGGCAGGGCGACCCGCGCGACGTCCCGCTGACCCGCCACGCGGCCCTCCTGATGCACCTCGGTGGCTACGTGGCGCCGCGGCTTGAATACGGTTTCCCGCCGGACCTGTGACCCGACTCGTAGCCACACTCGCAGCCCTTCTGCTGCTCGCGCTGCCGGCGGCCGCCTCCGCGGACGTTGACCCGGCCAGCGACGTGCTGCTGTTCCAGAACGCGTTCTTCCCGCGCGTGAAGCCTCCCTCGACCGGGCTGAAGAACGAGCTCACCGCGCTCACCAAGCAGGCCAACGACCAGGAGTACAACCTCAAGGTCGCGGTGATCGGCGCGCGGCTCGACCTGGGCGGCGCGCCCCAGCTCTACCGCCACCCGGACCAGTACGCGAAGTTCCTCGGCACGGAGCTGCGCAGCGCCACCGGGCTCGTGCAGCCGCTGATCGTTGTGATGAAGGGCGGCGTGGGCACCTACGGCATGGGCGACGAGGCGAGCGCGGTCAAGGGCATGACGGTCCCCGCGAACCCGAGCTCCGACCAGCTCACCCAGATCGGCATCGACGCGACGAAGAAGGCCTCGGCCGCGGCCGGGTTTCCGCTGAAGCCCGTGTCCGCCAAGGCGATCGGGAAGAAGAGCAACCAGAGCTCGGGCGGAGGGGCCCCGATCCTGGCCTTCATGGTGCCGGTTGCGCTGCTGCTGGTGCTCGGCTTTGTGCTCTGGTTCCGGCGAAAAACCCACTCCGGGGAGCCGGCTTCCTAAGAATTCCCCCCGCTTGTGGCGCTTTTGGACAATCCGTGATTGGGTGAACGAAGCGTAAGCAGTACCCCCTCCCTCAGTAGCCCTCCAACCCCACCCTCCATATGCCCTCCAAATTCGCGCCCAAGAAATGGGCTCTCGCTGCCGTACTTCCGGTTGCGGCTGTAATTGCCATGGCCGGCACCGCGAACGCGGCGCTACCGAACATCACGCAGGCGCCCGCGCCCGCCTGGGATGGCCTTCCGGGCTCTGCCCAGGGCTTCTCGATGGTCAAGGTCGGCGGCCAGGTGCAGCTCCAGTTCCCGGCTGAGATCAAGGTCAACTCCAACGGTGGGCCCCTGACGATCAGCGGCTCCCGCAAGGACTCGACCGTGAACACGATGGACGCGCTCCAGTCCGGCGTCAACGGCGTCGTCGGCTCGCTCCAGTACAACTTCGACCCGACCCACCAGCACTGGCACTACCTGGCGCTGGACCGTTACGACCTCCGCACGCACGACACCTCGCTCACGCTCGTGGCGCGCGACCAGAAGACCGGCTTCTGCCTCGTTCAGAGCGCCCAGGTCAACCCGACCGACTGCCAGAAGGGCAACCCCAACGTGGTCGGCAACAACGCGGTGGTCGAGACGATCAACCCCGGCTTCAGCGACATCTACGACCCCGCGAGGGACGGCCAGTACATCGACGTGACCGGCCTGAACGGGACGTACGAGTTCGTCCAGTGGGTCAACTACGACTGCCGCCTTGGCGACATGGGCCCGAACGGGCACTCGTGGGCGATCACGCTGAACATCAACGCCACGGCTGCCACGCCGACCGTGTCGGTGAACGGCGCCACGCCGATCTGGAACGGCTACTACGCGGGTCTGCCGACGGCGCAGAAGTGCCTGACGCCCGAGACCACGCGCCCGACGTTCAGCGGCACCGCGCAGGTGGGCAGCATCATGTCGAGCGCGCCCGGGTCCTGGCTCACGCGCATGACCACCGGTACGAACGCGGTGTTCGACTATCAGTGGCGCCGCTGCGACTCCACGGGCTGGGCCTGCGTCGACATCCCGGGCGCGACCAACGCGAGCTACATCCCCACCGACGCGGACCTCGGCCACACGCTGCGCGCACGCGTGACCGGTGACTTCGCCGGCACGAGCGAGCAGGGCACGCCGCAGGACTCGGAGGCCACGCCCGTGGTGGCGGACGCCTCCGTCACGGCGCCTCCCGGTGGCGGCGGCAACACCGCCGGCGGCAGCACCGGCGGGAACAACCAGCCGAAGATCATCTCGCTCACCGCGGCAGTGAAGAGCTCCAAGGCCGTCAGCGTCCGCAGGCTCGTGAAGAGCGGCCTGCACGCCCGCGCTCGCTGCTCGCAGGCGTGCAGGGTCAGCTTCTCGCTGGTGGGTCGCGGCGGCGTCAAGCTGGCGAAGATGAACGGCAAGCTGAGGAAGGCCGGCAGCAAGACCTACACGCTGCGGCTGAGCCACAAGGCCAAGAAGGTCGTCAGCCGATTCCATGGGGGAACCCTCACGCTCTGGCTGTTCGTGAAGTCGAACGACGGCCAGCAGCAGACCGTGTCCCGGGTGCTCAACCTCAGGGTCTGAGGGCAGTCAGGTCGCCGGGCCGCGCACGCGGTCCGGCGACGCTGGCGGCGGTACCCAAAAGCGGTATAGGCTGGTGCGGTCGCCGGTGGGGATCTGCTCCGCTGACGACTCTCTCCCTGGGCGGGGGACGACCAGCTACCCGGTCGTCCCTCAGCCCTTGCGCGCTTACGAGATCGGGCTGAAAAAAGCGCGTCGCTGCTGTTGCGCAAGGTGCGTCAGGCGCTCAACGGCGTCGAGGCGCGCTCCTGGCCGCCTCGGTGGCCGGGCGGGCCGCGCAGCCCGCGATGTGGTCGTTCACGAGGCCGCACGCCTGCATGGTCGAGTAGACCGTGGTCGGGCCGACGAAGGCGAAGCCGCGGCGCTTGAGCTCCTTCGAGAGCGCGACAGAGGCCGGCGTCGTGGCCGGAAGGTCGTCGCGCGCGCGCGGGGCCCGGCGGCGCTTCGCGCGGTACGGCTCGAGCAGCGCGGCCAGCGAGCCCAGCTCGTCGCGGACGCGGGCGGCGGCGCGCGCGTTCCCGATGGCCGCGTCGATCTTCGCGCGATTGCGGACGATGCCCGCGTCGGCCATCAGACGCTTGACGTCGCGCGCGCCGAAGCGGGCCACCGCGTCGATCTCGAAGCCGGCGAACGCCGCGCGGAAGTTCTCGCGCTTGCGCAGGATCGTGATCCAGGAGAGCCCGGACTGGAAGCCCTCGAGGACCAGTCGCTCGAACAGGCCGTCGTCATCCGTCACCGGCCGGCCCCATTCTTGGTCGTGATAACTGACGTATTCGGGGGCGCTTACCGCCCACCAGCAGCGGGACTTGCCGTCCTCTCCGCGAACCAGGGCTACACGATCTGACATTTGTCCTTCATGATGCCTGTGCGGGACAGGAGATGACGGAGCAAACCACGCACGAATCGGGGCGCGTACTCGACCCACAGAGGGCGCTCGCGTTCCTGGCTCAGGCCAGCGCCGTGCTTGCACGCTCGCTCGACTACGAGCGCACGCTCGCCGAGGTGGCACAGCTGGCGGTGCCGGAGTTCTCGGACTGGTGCGCCGTGGACGTGGTGCAGCCGGACGGGTCGCTGCGGCAGATCTCGAGCGGCCACCCGGACCCGCGCCTGGAGAAGCTGCTGATGGAGCTCCGCCGCCGCTACCGCGAGGAGAAGGGGCGCACCGAGGGCGCGATGTCGGTGATCGCCACCGGCCGGGCCGAGCTGCGCCCGGATGTGAAGGACGCGCCGCGAATCCAGATTCCGCGCGAGGAGGAGGATCTCTACGACGAGCTGGCGCCGCGCTCCTACATGATCGTGCCGCTGACGGCGCGCGGGCGGACGATCGGCGCCCTCACGTTCCTGTCGACGATCGAGGGTCGCCACTACGGCGAGGCGGACCTCGACTTCGCCCAGCACCTGGCCCGCCGCTTCGGCCTGGCGGTGGACAACGCCCGTCTCTACCAGGAGGCTCAGAACGCCCGCGACCGGCTGTCGTTCATGGCCAGGGCCAGCGAGCTCTTGTCCGCCTCGCTCGAGCTCGACGAGACGCTTCAGCAGGTGGCGATGCTCGCCGTGTCGAGCCTGGCCGACTGGTGTGCGATCGAGCTGCGCGACGACGACGGCACGCTTCGCAACGCCGCGATCGCACACGTGGATCCCGAGCGGGTGAGGATGGCGGCGGCACTGCGCGAGAGGTACCCGATCGACGAGGACGACCCGAGCGGCGTGCCGAACGTGATCCGAACGGGGCGGTCCGAGCTCTACCCGGAGATCGCCGACGAGCTGCTGGTCCGTGGTGCGCGGGACGAGGAGCACCTGCTGCTGCTGCGCTCCGTCGGCCTCAAGTCCGTGCTGATCGTGCCGCTCACCGCGCGCGGGCGCACGCTCGGGGCGATCACCCTCGTGTCGGCCGAGTCCGGGCGGCAGTACGGCGTGGAGGATTTGCGCTTCGCCGAGGAGCTGGCACACCGCGCGGCCGTTGCCGTGGACAACTCGCGCCTCTACAGCCGCGAGCACAACGCCGCCGTCACGCTCCAGCAGAGCCTGCTGCCGCGCCAGCTCCCGGAGGTGCCCGGCGTGGAGTTCGCGGCCCGCTACCTGCCCGCCACCTCCGAGCTCGACGTGGGCGGCGACTGGTACGACGCGATCCAGCTCAGCGACGGCAGCGTGGGCGTCGCGATCGGCGACGTGGTGGGCCATGGGGTGGAGGCCGCCGCGGTGATGGGACAGTTCCGCAACGCGCTGCGCGCGTACGTGCTCGACGGCCGCGGGCCGGACGCCGCCGTGGAGCGATTGAACAGGCTCACGCGCACGTTCGACCAGAACGACATGGCCACGCTCGTCTACGTGGTGCTCGACACGGCCACCGGCGGCTTCCGCTTCGTCCG
The DNA here is from genome assembly GCA_035572055.1 of Thermoleophilaceae bacterium. GTDB lineage: Bacteria > Actinomycetota > Thermoleophilia > Solirubrobacterales > Thermoleophilaceae > JAICJR01. The sequence goes on from DATNBJ010000141.1 coordinate 5,172, forward strand.
CGCCGGCCACCCGCCGCCGCTGATCCGCGATCTCCAGGGCAACGTCGAGCAGCTCAACGGCCAGGGCGCCCTGCCCGTCGGGGTCGCGCCCAACGTACGCTACCCGGCCACGTCGATGAAGCTCGAGCCGGGATCCACGCTTCTGCTCTACACGGACGGTCTCGTGGAGCGTCGCGGCGAGCCGCTCGAGGACGGCATCGCCAAGCTCGAGCGGGTGCTCGCCGACGCGCCCGAGCCGCTCGAGGAGCTGTGCGACCACGTGCTTTCGGCGCTGGCCGCCGAGGATGAGCGAGACGACGACATCGCGCTGCTCGCGGTCCGCCCGATCGAGCTCCAGGCCGAGCGCTTCCACACGACGCTGCGCGCCGATCCCACCGAATTGTCGCGGCTGCGGCGCCTGCTGATGCGCTGGCTGCGCCTGACCCAGGCGACCGCCCAGGAGATCTACGACATCACGATCGCCGCGGGCGAGGCCTGCGCCAACGCGATCGAGCACGCCTACGGCGCGCGCACCGCGCGCTTCGACGTGGAGGGCGCGGTCAAGGACGGCTTCCTCTGCCTGAGCGTGCGCGACTACGGGAGCTGGCGCGCGCCACGCGGCGAGCACCGCGGCCGCGGGCTGCAGCTCATCGAGGCGCTGATGGAGGACGTGGAGATCGTGCGCGGCGACCGCGGCACCGAGGTGCGCATGCGCCGGCGCCTGTCCGCGCTGGAGGGGCCGTGAATCCACTCGCTCGCCTGACGCTGGAGACGCGTGACGAGATCCAGGTGGCCCACATCACCGGCGAGGTCGACATCGCGAACGCGTCCACGCTCGAGTCCGAGATCTCCGACACGGTGGCCAACACGGCGTTCGGGCTCGTGGTCGACCTGACCGAGACCGACTACTTCGACAGCGCCGGGATCCGCATGCTGTTCCAGCTGCGCAAGCGGCTCACCGGGCGGCGCCAGAACCTGCGCGTGGTGGTGCCCAGGGACTCGGTGATCATCACCGCGCTGCTGGTCACCGAGGTCGATCAGATCATCCCGATCGACGAGACGGTGGACGAGTCGCTGACCGCCCTCACCGATGGCGACCGACCGCCCGGCTGAGTAGGCTCGGCGGAGCTTCACCATGGCGAAACGCGAAGCTCGAATGGTCCCACTCGGCTACGGCAAGTTCGTACGCGCCGACCGGGTGTTCGCGGTCATCCCGATCGAGGGTGAGGAGCGCGGCGACGGCAGGCGCACCTACGTGCACGTGGACGGTCTCGCCGAGCCGCTGGTGGCCTCGCGGTCGGAGCGCGCGATCCTCGATGACGTCGAGGCGGCGCTGACGGAGGCGGCCGGTATCCCCCGCCGCGGCGCACGTTCGGCGCGCAGCGGCGAGACTCTGTTCTGAGTGCTCGCCGTCCTCTACGACATCCACGGCAACCTGCCGGCGCTCGAGGCCGTGCTCACAGACGCCGACGCGCGGGGCGCCGACCGCTACCTGCTCGGCGGTGACTACGCCAGCCTGGGCGCCTGGCCGGTCGAGACGCTAGAGCGCCTGAAGAAGCTGCCCACCGTCGCCCGGCTGCGGGGCAACTGGGAGCGCTGGCAGGCGAACCCGGAGGACATTCCGGACATCCCGTTCAACCAGGCGGCGGGCCGCTGGGTGCGGGAGCAGATCGGCGCGGCGGCCCGCGACCTCGGCACGCTGCCGGAGACGACGACCGTCGACGGCACGTTCTTCTGCCACGCGTCGCCGGTGTCGGACATGCGCAGCTTCTTCCCGGAGCCGGCGGACGACGAGGCGGAGCTGCTCAGGGGAGTGAGCGAGAAGCGGGTCGTGTTCGGCCACACGCACGTCCAGTTCCGGCGCGTGTCGGCGTCCGGCATCGAGCTGGTGAACCCCGGCAGCGTGGGGATGCCGTTCGACGGCGACAGGCGCGCCGCCTATGCCGTGATCGACGGCGAGCGGCTCGAGCTGCGTCGGGTCGACTACGACTACGAGCAGGCCGCGGCAGTGGCGCGCGAGCGCGTCGCCGAGGTGGGCGACGACATCGCCGAGCGCCTGGAGACGGCCTCGCCACCGTAGACTCGGCCCTCGTGGACTTCGGGCTGGCCATGTTCCCGACCGACTACGCGGTCGATCCGGGCACGTTCGCGCGCATGGCGGAGGAGCGCGGGTTCGAGTCCGTGTTCTTTCCTGAGCACACGCACATCCCGGTGAGCCGCGACACGCCCTACCCGAGTGGCGGGGAGCTGCCGCCCGAGTACTCGCACACGCACGACCTGTTCGTCGCGCTCACGGCCGCGGCGGCGGCCACCGAGCGGATCAAGATCGGCAGCGGCATCTGCCTGGTGATCGAGCGCGACCCGATCACGACGGCGAAGGAGGTGGCGAGCGTCGACGTGCTCTCGGGCGGCCGCTTCATCTTCGGCATCGGCGCCGGCTGGAACCGAGAGGAGATGCGGAACCACGGCACGGATCCGTCCAAGCGGTTCCGCATCATGCGCGAGCGAGTGGAGGCGATGAAGGCGATCTGGACCGAAGAGGAGGCCGAGTACCACGGCGAGTTCGTGGATTTCGACCCGATCTGGCAGTGGCCGAAACCTGTTCAGAAACCCCACCCTCCGGTAATGATTGGCGGCATGGGGGACCGCGTGGCGCAGCGAGTGCGCGACTACGGCAGCGGCTGGTTCCCGCAGCCGGGGCGGATGCCCGATGACGACGGCTTCGTCGAGCGGGTGGCCCGCCACCGGGGCGAGTTCGAGATGTCGGCGTTCGGCGCGAAGGCGAAGCCGGACGTGATCGAGCGCTATGAGGAGGCCGGCATCAGCCGCACCGTCTTCTGGATTCCGCCGGCCGGCCGCGACGAGACCGACCGGTACCTGGACGGGCTGCAGCAGAGGCTGGGGCGGTAGTCATGGCGCGCCTCTCATCGGTCTTCCACCCGCGCGACCGCGAGTTCTTCGATCTCTTCGAGGAGGCCGGCGGCAACATCCTGCGCGCCGCCGAGCTGCTCGAGACGATGCTGCGCGACTACCCGGAGAACAGCGAGCTGGCGCGCGAGATCCTCATCTGCGAGCAGCACGGGGACCGCATCACACACGACATCGTCCAACGGACGAACAACACCTTCGTCACGCCGATCGACCGCGAGGACATCCTCACCCTGGCCGCCGCGCTCGACGACATCGTCGACTTCATCGAGGAGGTCGCCGACTTCCTCGGCCTCTACAAGATCGAGGCCACGATGGACGACGCGCAGAAGCTGGCCATGGTGCTGCTCAACGCGTCCCGCCAGATCGCGGAGGCGATCCCGCGGCTGCGCGGGTTCCAGGACGTGTCGCACTTCACGGTGGAGATCAACCGGCTGGAGAACGACGGCGACCGGATCCAGCGCGAGGCGCTCGCCTCCCTGTTCGCGCACGGGATCGACCCGATGGTCGTGATCCGCTGGAAGGACATCTATGAGCGGCTCGAGGAGGCCATCGACGCGACCGAGAAGGTCGCCTACACGCTCGAGACGATCGTCTTGAAGAACGGCTGACTGGAGCCGGCTGGTGGGCGGCCAAGGCGACATCGTTTTCGTGATCGTGATCGCCACCGCGCTGGCGTTCGACTTCACGAACGGCTTTCACGACACCGCCAACGTGGTGGCCACCTCGATCTCCACGCGCGCGATGTCCCCGAAGCTCGCGGTGGGCTTCGCCGCGCTCCTCAACTTCGCGGGCGCGTTCATCTCGCTGAAGGTGGCCGCGACCGTGGCGAGCGGCATCGTGAAGGCGGACGCGATCACGATGACGATCGTGTTCGCCGGCCTGATCGGGGCGATCATCTGGAACCTGATCACCTGGTACTTCGGGCTGCCGTCGAGCTCGTCGCACGCCCTGATCGGCGGCATGGTGGGCGCGGTGATCGCGGGCCCCGGCGCCAAGGACGTGATCTTCGATGGCCTGGCGGGCAAGGTGATCGTGCCCGCGCTCGTGGCGCCCGTGATCGCCTTCGTCACGGCGGCGATCGGGATCCTGATCGTCTACCGGCTCGTGGGCCGGCTGCGCCCCGGGCCGGTCACGAACGGCTTCAAGCTCGGCCAGCTCATGTCGGGCGGCCTGCTCGCGCTCGCGCACGGCACCAACGACGCGCAGAAGACGATGGGCGTGATGACGCTGGCGCTGATCGCGCACGGCGACGTGTCGAGCGCGAACCCGCACGTGCCCGACTGGGTGGTGGTCAGCGCCGCGAGCGCGATCGCGCTCGGCACCTACAGCGGCGGCTGGCGGATCATCAAGACGATGGGCAGCCGCATCATCAAGATGGACACCGCGCAGGGGTTCTCCTCGCAGGGCGCCGGCGCCGCGGTGATCCTCGCGGCCTCGCACTACGGCTACCCGCTGTCGACCACGCACGTGATCGCCAGCAGCGTGATGGGCGCCGGCGCCGCGAAGCGCGTGTCGGCGGTGCGCTGGGGCGTGGCGGGGAACATCGCCGTGGCCTGGGCGCTCACCATCCCGGCGGCCGGCATCTTCGGCGCCGTGGCCTACGGCATCACGAGCCTGTTCGGCAGCGGCGCCGCGGGGCCGCTCGTGATCTCGATCGCAATGCTGATCTTCACGGCGGTGGCGCTCGCCCGCCGGCTCCAGCGCGGGTCCCCGATCACGGCCGAGGCATGATCGCCGCGAAGGTCGTCGACTGGGCAACGCTCGGCAAGGTCGTGGTGGCCGCGCTGGTCGCGGGCACCGTGGCGACGATCGGCTTCTCGTGCGCGATCCTCGGCGCCGTCCGCTCCTCCGAGATGCGCCGCGACGGCCGCACCCTGGAGGCGAGCGGCTTCGTGGTCGTCGGCCTCTTGGGCGCCGCCGTGTGCGCCGCCCTGATCGTGGGCGGCATCATCGTGATGACGTCTAAGTGAGCAGCCCGAGCAGGCGCTCGATGTCGTCCTCGGAGTTCCAGGCGCCCACCGCCGCCCGCACGAGCCCCGCGCCCGGCAGGTAGCGGACGATCACACCGTTCGCGTCGAGCCGCTTCACGCAGCCCTCGCAGTCGTCGTCGCGCCACGCCACGAGCGTCGTGCGGCCGCGCGGCATCACCTCGAACCCGCGCTCGGCGAGTCGCTCCGCCAGCGTCGCCGCCAGCCCCGTCGCACGCGAGTGGACGTTGTCCCACCCGTACGCCGCCAGCAGCTCGATCGACGAGAGCGACCACGCCGCCGAGAAGCCCGTGACGAAGCCCTCGTCGAAGCGGCGGGCGTCGCCGTAGAGCTTCAGCTCGAGCGGATCGTGGGGATCCTCCAGGTCCTGGAAGCCGAGCGAGGGCGGCGTCATGTGCTCGAGCCGGTCGGCCTTCACATACAGGCAGCCGGTGCCGTCCGGTCCGCACAGCCACTTCTGTCCCGAGGCCGCGTAGTAGTCGCAGCCCAGCTCGCGGACGTCGACCGGGATGGCGCCGAGGCCCTGCGCGCCGTCGAGCAGCACGCTGACGCCCGTCTGGCGGAGCGCCGCCGTGTCGATCACGTTGCCGTTCATCCACGACACGTGCGAGCAGGCGATCAGCCTGGTCCGCTCGCTCACCGCGTCGGCCACGCGGTCGAACGGAGCGACCGTGATCGTGATGCCGCGGTGATCGCGGGCGGAGGCCAGCGGCGCCAGCAGCCCGGGATGCTCCTCGTCGGTGGTCACCACCTCGTCGCCCTCGTGCAGGTCGAGGGCCGACACCACCACGTTCACCCCGTCGGTGGTCGAGTGCGTGAGCGCGACCTCGCCCTCGTCGCAGCCCAGGAGTCCCGCAAGCGCGGTGCGGCGGTTCGCGTGCAGCGCCTTCAGGCTCTCCCAGTGCCGCTCGCCGGAGCGCCCGAGGTCGAGCTCGACGTCGAGGCGTTGCCGGGCCGCGTCGATCGCCGGCCCGGGAATCGGGCCGTTCGTGCCGGCGTTCAGGTACGCCACGCGCTTCAGGACGGGGAATGAGGAGCGCAAGTCCATCGAGCGGGGCATGTTAGGTTGCCAGCGGTGATCGTCGAGCGCTCCATGCACCCGGACTGGCTCTCGAACGCCTACGTCGTGGCGGACGAGCCCGGCGGGCAGGCGGTGATCGTCGACTCCGGCGGTCCGTCGGCGGAGCTGCTCGCGGCGATCGAGCGCTACGGCGTGGCCCCCACCCACCTGCTCCTCACCCACCACCATGCCGACCACGTGTCGGAGAACCACGTCTACAAGGAGCGCTTCGGCGTCGAGATCCTCGCCCACCCGCTCGAGGCGGAGTACCTCATGGACGTGGACCGCACGATCGAGCCCGGCGAGGTGCTCGAGGTGGGGCGCCTGCGGATCGAGTCGATGCTCACTCCCGGCCACACCGCCGGCATGCTCGCGTTCGTGGTCAACGGCGAGGAGGTCTTCACCGGCGACACGCTCTTCAAGGGCTCGGTGGGCGGTGTCCGCGCGCCCGGCTCCACGAGCTTCGAGGACCTGAAGCACTCGATCATGGACGTGCTGATGAAGCTCGCGCCGAACACGACCGTGCGGCCGGGGCACACCGACCCGACCACGATCGGCGACGAGTGGGAGCAGAACGCGTTCATCCGCGTCTGGCGCGGCCTCGACCCGGAGTCCGACGAGCAGTGCACCGTGGAGGGCGATCCCGCGCAGCTCGTGCTCTTCGCTCCCGACTACGACGGCGGCCACAAGGCGTGGGTCCGCTGGCCGGACGGCAAGGACGACATCGTGCCCGGCTCGAGGGTGGTCCGCGGCTGAGGTTCTACCTCCAGCCGCTGCCGGTTGGTCGCCGTAGGCTCGCCGACTACGGCGACGAGAAGCTCGAGCGCCTCACGACCGCCGCCGAGCCGCTCCAGGGCGCACGGGTCCTGCACCTGATCGCCGCGGGCGCCCGTCTGCCTGCCACGCCGCCGCTGTACCGCGACCTCGGGATCGAGGCCGAGCTGGCCGCGCTGGTGGGCGCCGGCGAGGTGCAGAACGGCCTGCGCGGCGGCGAGACCGCGATGTCCGACGCGGGATGGGCCTCGTACAGGCAGACCACGGCGGAGCTGCTCGGCGGCTGGGACGTGGTGGTCTCACACGACCTGCCGGCTTCGGGTGTGTCGGTCCTTCTGCTGACGGCCGACCCGGCGGTGGCCGACGAGCGGGTGCGCGAGCTCGTGGCGGCGACCCCGCTGGCGGTCGAGGCGGTCGAGGCGATCGACCCGCTGGCGCCGGGCTGCGTGGATCTCCCGGTGGCCCTGGCGGGCGATCTCGTGCGCTGCCTGGGCGTCGACACGCGCCGGCCGAGCTGCGTTCAGGTGGACGCGTTCGACAGCTGGCAGGACCCGCAGGACGTGATCGACGCCTTCGAGCTGGCCAAGGCCGAGCTGCCGGACCTCCAGCTCGTGCTGGCCGGCAGGGCGGGCTGGGGCCCGCTGCGCGAGGTCTCGGACTACGCGCGGGCGGACGTGGTCCTGGCCGCCGAGGCGGGCGAGGTCGAGCTGAACGCGCTGCTCCAGATCGCGCGCGTGGCGCTGGAGAGCGCGCTGGCGCCCGGGTCGGCGGTGAGCGCGCTGGAGGCGCTGTGGAAGCGGACACCGGTGATCTCCGCCGGGCGCCGCAGCGCGACGCACCCGGTCCGCGACGGACAGGACGGCTACCTGGTCGACACGCCCGAGCTGGCGGCCGAGCGCCTGGTCGAGCTCGTGCGCGATCCGAGCCTCGCGATCGAGCTCGGAGCTTCGGGGCACGAGCTGGTGCGCGAGCAGCGCCTCGTCACGCGCCTGGTCGAGAACGAGCTCGGCCTCGTGACGAAGGCACGTACCGCTACCTTCCAATCTCCATGAAGGTCCTGCTCCCAGACGGCAACGAGCTCGAGCTCGAGGACGGCGCGACCGGCGCCGACGCGGCGCGCGCGATCGGCGAGGGGCTGGCCCGCGCGGCGCTCGCAATCAAGGTGAACGGCTCGCTCCGCGACCTCGACGCGCCGCTCGCCGACGGCGAGCCGATCCAGATCGTCACGGACAAGAGCCCCGAGGCGCTCGAGCTGCTCCGCCACGACACCGCCCACGTGCTCGCGGAGGCCGTGCTGGAGCTCTATCCCGGCACCCAGGTGTCGATCGGGCCGCCGATCGAGGACGGCTTCTACTACGACTTCGACTTCCCCGACGGCGTGAAGATCTCCGACGCCGACTTCGAGGCGATCGAGGCCAAGATGCGCGAGCACATCCAGGCCGACGAGGGCTTCGAGCGCAGCGACGTGCCCGTGGCCGAGGCGCTCGAGCGCTTCCAGAACGAAGGCCAGGCCTACAAGGTCGAGCTGATCGAGGACCTGATCAGGGACGAGGGCGTGAAGACCGTCTCGCTCTACCGCAACGGGGATTTCACCGACCTCTGCAGAGGGCCACACGGGCCGAGCACGAAGCGCATCAAGGCCTTCAAGCTGATGTCGACGGCGGGTGCCTATTGGCGCGGCGACTCGAACCGCCCGATGCTCACCCGCATCTACGGCACCGCCTTCTTCTCGAAGGAGGACCTGGACGGCTACCTGAAGCAGCTCGAGGAGGCGCGCGCGCGAGACCACCGCAAGCTCGGCAAGGAGCTGGGCCTGTTCATGCTGTCGGACCTCTCGCCCGGCATGCCGTTCTGGCACCCGCCGGGCGTCCACATCTGGAACGAGCTGACCGGGCTGTGGCGGCGCGAGAACGTGGCTCGCGGCTACACGGAGGTCCGCACCCCGATCCTCTACGACGTGGACCTGTGGAAGCAGTCGGGCCACTGGGACAAGTTCCGCGACAACATGTACTTCACCGAGGTGGAGGGACGGCAGATGGGCCTCAAGCCCATGAACTGCCCGGCGCACATCCAGCTCTACAAGGACGGGCGCCGCTCCTACCGCGACCTGCCCGTCCGCTACGCCGAGCAGGGCCTGGTGCATCGTCACGAGCCGAGCGGCACACTGCACGGCCTGCTGCGGGTGCGCTCGATCACCCAGGACGACGGCCACATCTTCTGCACCCCGGAGCAGATCGAGGACGAGGTCATCCGCTGCCTCGACTTCGGCTACCACCTCTACGGCCTGTTCGGCTTCGACCCGAAGGTGGAGCTCTCGACCCGGCCGGAGAACCGGCTGGGCGACGACGCGACCTGGGACCACGCCGAGGGAGCGCTCGCGAAGGCGCTCGAGCGCAAGGGGCTCGAGTACGAGATCGGCGAGGGGGAGGGGACCTTCTACGGCCCCAAGATCGACCTGCACATGACCGACTCGATCGGCCGCTCCTGGCAGCTCGGCACCGTGCAGCTCGACTACCTCATGCCCGAGCGGTTCGAGCTCGAGTACACGGGCGCGGACAACCAGGAGCACCGCCCGACCATGATCCACCGGGCGCTGCTCGGATCCTTCGAGCGCTTCATCGGCATCCTGATCGAGCACTACGCGGGCGAGTTCCCGCTCTGGCTGGCGCCCCTGCAGGTCCTGGTGCTGCCGATAGCGGACCGCCACGTGAACGTGGCCGACGAGGTGGCGGGACAGCTCCGGGCGGCCGGCCTGCGCGTCGAGGTGGACGAGCGCGGCGAGTCCGTGGGCAAGAAGATCCGCGAGGGAGAGCTGCGGAAGGCGCCCTACATGCTCATCGTCGGAGACAAGGAGGCAGAGGCCGCCGAGGTCTCCGTTCGCCGGCACCGGGAGGGCGACCTCGGCTCGATGAAGGTCGAAGATTTCCTGTCAAGGGTCGGCTCAGAGATGCCTTCTGGCTATACTCGCTGAACGAATGCAGGGCACCGACACACGCCGCGAACGCTGACGGCCCGTGCCCTTCCCATCTCTCGACCCGTCCATTTGCCTTTGACGTCTAGCCCGCTCAAGTCTTAGTGCCGATCCCTCGAAGGTTCGATCGGCGCCCGCCCGAGCGGGACACAACGCGGATAAACGAGCGCATCCGGGTGCCCGAGGTGCGGCTGATCGGCGAGGACGGCAACCAAATCGGCGTCATCAAGACGGATCAGGCGCTGAAGTACGCGCAGGAGCGGGACCTGGACCTGGTCGAGGTCGCTCCCGACTCGCGCCCGCCCGTCTGCCGAGTGCTCGACTACTCGAAGTACAAGTACGAGCAGGAGCAGAAGGCCAAGGCCGCCCGGCGGCACCAGAAGCAGATCACGATCCGCGAGATCAAGCTGCGCCCGAAGATCGCGCAGAACGACTACGAGACCAAGAAGGGCCACGTCGAGCGCTTCCTGCGCGCCCAGGACAAGGTCAAGATCACGATCATGTTCCGCGGCCGCGAGACCACGCATCCCGAGCGCGGCGAGCAGCTGCTCATGCGCCTCGCGTCGGACGTGGGGGAGATCGGGACGATCGAGCAGCGGCCCAACCTGGACGGGCGCAACATGACGATGGTCCTGGGCCCGGTGAAGCCGAAGGAATCGGCTGAGCACCCGGAGGAGCCCAGGGCCGAGCCGGCCACGCAGGGCAAGGGCAGCCGCCGCAACCGGGCGGCCGCGGAGGCCGCCGCGGCCCGCGGCACGGAGCCGGCAGAGCAGCCCGCAGACGAGCCCGCAGAGGAACCTGCAGAGGAACCGACCCAGGCCGAGGAAGAGCCCGAGCCCGAGTCGGAGCAGCGCGCCTCTGCTTGAATACGTCGCTCTCATGCCCAAGATGAAGACCCATTCGGGCGCGAAGAAGCGCTTCAAGCTCACCGCGAAGGGCAAGGTGCGCGGCCGTCACGCGATGACGAGCCACATCCTGCAGAAGAAGAGCGCGAAGCGTAAGCGCCGTCTTGGCAGGCCCGTGCCGATCTCGGATCACGACGCGCCGCGGATCAAGGAGCTGCTCGGCAAATGAGCCGCGTCAAGCGTTCCGTCCACGCCCGCAAGAAGCGCCGCGCCACGCTGGAGCGCACCAAGGGCTTCCGCGGTGAGGCCCATTCGAGCTACAAGCGCGCCAAGGAGGCGCTGCTCAAGGCCGACAGCTATGCCTACCGCGACCGTCGCAACAAGAAGCGCGACTTCCGCCGCCTCTGGATCGCGCGCATCAACGCCGCCGCCCGCCGCGAGGGCATGACGTACAGCCAGTTCATGCACGGCCTCCGCCTGGCCGAGGTCGAGCTCGACCGCAAGGTCCTTGCGGACATCGCCGTCCGCGATCCCGAGACGTTTCGACGGTTTGCCGAGCGCGCCCGGGAGGCGGCGGCTGCCTGAGCAGCCGGCCGGCAGAACCACTCCCAGGGCGCCCCGAGAGGCGCCCTTTTTTGTGTCCAGATGATCACCTCACCCGACAACGAGCAGCTCAAGACGATCCGCAAGCTCCAGGCGAAGAAGCACCGGGAGCGCAGCGGCCTGTTCGTGGCCGAGGGCGAGGACCTGGTGGAGGCGGCCACCTGGGAGCCGGAGATCCTGCTCGTGGCCGGCGTGGACGTGGAGCCGAATTTGCTCGACGCCGTCAGCTCGCTCGGGTCGGGCACGCGGGTGATCGGCGTCTACAGGCAGGTCTGGTCCGAGCCCGGCGGCTCGCTGTCCGTCTACCTGCGCGGCGTCCGCGACCCGGGCAACGTCGGGGCGATCATCCGCTCCGCGCATGCGTTGTGCGACGGCCCGGTGATTCTCGGGCCGGACTGTGCCGACCCCTACTCGCCGAAGGCCGTGCGCGCGAGCATGGGCTCGATCTTCGCCCGTCCGCCGGCCCGTGGAGAGCCCGCCGGCACGCGCATCGCGCTCGAGCGCGGTGCACAGCCGCTGGCGACGGTCGAAGCCGACCCGCCGATCGTCGTCTGCCTGGGCGCCGAGCGCGAGGGGCTGCCCGCGGATTTCGCCTGCGACCTGCGCGCCGGAATTCCTCTGAGAGACGGCGGTCCCGACTCCCTCAACGTGGCCATGGCGGCGACCGTGGCCCTATACGAGCTGGGAAATAGGATGGCCGCCGATGCCTGACCTCGACGCCCTGCGCACTGAGGCCGAGTCCGCGATCGCGAGCGCCGCCACGGCGGACGAGCTGGAGGAGCTCCGCGTGCGCTACCTCGGTCGCAAGTCGGTGCTCACCACCACGCTGCGCTCGATCGGCGAGCTGCCGCCCGAGGAGCGCGGGCCGGTGGGCAAGACCGCCAACGAGGTCCGGGTCGCGCTCGAGGGCCTGCTCCGTGAACGGACGGCCGACCTCGAAGCAAACGAGCTCGACGCTCGCCTCGCGCAGGACCGCATCGACGTCACGCTCCCCGGCCGGCCGCCCAGCCCGGTCGGCCATCTGCATCTGGTCACGGAGACCCGCCGCCTGATGGAAGACATCTTCATCGGCCTCGGGTTCAACGTGGTGGAGGGACCGGAGGTCGAGTACGACCACTACAGCTTCACCACGCTCAACATCCCGCCGAACCACCCGGCGCGAGCGCTCCAGGACACCTTCTACCTGTCGCCCGACGTGGTGCTGCGCCCGCACACCTCGCCGATGCAGACGCGCTCGATGGAGCTCCAGGCGCCGCCGATCTACATCGTGGTGCCGGGGCGCGTGTACCGCCGCGACTCGGACGCCACCCACACGCCGATGTTCCACCAGCTCGAGGGGCTGGC
>DATNBJ010000142.1:0-2225 GCA_035572055.1 Thermoleophilaceae bacterium
CGACCTTCAGGATCAGGCCGCTCTCCTCGGCCAGCGGGATGAACGCGCCCGGGTAGAGAAGCCCGCGCGTGGGATGGCGCCAGCGCACGAGCGCCTCGGCGGCGGCGATGCCGCTGCAGTCGAGGAAGAAGATCGGCTGGAAGTGCAGCTCGAGCTCGTCGAGCTCCACGGCGCGGCGCAGCTCGGCCTCGAGCGCGAGGCGGTCCACCACCTCGGCGTGCATGTCGGGCTCGAACACCTCGTAGCGGTTCTTGCCGCGGCTCTTCGCGCGGTACATCGCCATGTCGGCGTGGCGCAGCATGGTGTCCGGGTCGTCGCCCGCGCCCACGGCGATGCCGACGCTCGCGCTCGTGAAGACCTCGCGGCCGAAGATGTTGAACGGCGCGCTGAGCGCCTCGATGACCCGCTGGGCGGCGTGCGCGGCGGCGCCGAGATCGCCGGCCTCCTCGAGCAGGAGCGCGAACTCGTCGCCGCCGAGGCGGGCGGCGGTGTCGGCGCGGCGCATGCAGCCCTTCAGGCGCTCCGCCACCTCGATCAGCAGGCGGTCGCCGGCCGCGTGGCCGAGCGAGTCGTTCACCAGCTTGAAGCGGTCGAGGTCCACGAACAGGAGCGACACGGCCGAGCCGCGCCGGGCGGCCCGCGCGAGCGCGTGGTCGAGCCGGTTCAGCAGCAGCGTGCGGTTGGGGAGATCGGTGAGCGGATCGTTCAGCGCCTGGCGCAGCGTGTCGCTCGACCGAGCCGCGGCCAGCGCCAGGCTCGCGTGCTCGGCGTAGGCCACCAGGGCGTCCTGCTCGTGCTGCGCGTAGCGGCGCCCTACGTCGGTCGACGCCGCCGAGATGATCCCCACCACCCTGCCGTGCTCGCGCACGGGCACCACCGCCATGGCGGTCACGCCCACCGCCAGGAGCTGCGGCATCGTGTACTCGGAGGCGGCGTAGTCGTTCTCGAAGACGGGCCGGCCCTCCTCGAGAGCGATCGCCGCCATCGGCGCGTGCGACCCCTTCAGCGACCGCAGCAGCATCGGGGAGAAGCCGAGCGCGGCGCTCATCACGGTGCGGTCGCCGTCGCCCGGGGAGTCGATCAGCCGCAGCGCGGCCATCTCGTCCCCCAGCAGGTTCGCCGCACCCGCGACGATCGCCTCGAGCACCTCGTCGAGCGGGGCACGCCGCGAGATCGTCGAGTGCACCCGCGCGAGCTGCTCCAGCAGGTTGCGGCGGTCCTCGACGCGGCGGACCAGCTCGAGCACCCGCCCCATCCCGCGCAGTAGCTGGGTGTCCTCGGGACTGAACTCGTAGTCCCCCAGACGGCCGAGGATGAGCGCGCCGTCCGACAGCGGGGCCACCGCCACGCAGCAGGGCCCGAGTCCCGGGAACTCGGCGTGCTCGGCGAGCACCTCGGCCGCGCGGGCGAGCTCGGCCTCGGGCTCCTGCCCGGCGGGGAAGCCCGTCGAGGCCGCCACCTTCCCGCGCACGACCAGCGCGCCCAGCTCAGCCTCGAGCGCCTCGGTGGCGCGCTCAACTGCGCAAATGCGGGCGGTGGCGGCGTCGTCGACCGACGACACCACCGCCAGATACTCAGCCAGCTGCTGAGTCCACCAATTGGCGCTCGAGGCGGCCATACCAGGCTCGCGCTAGGTGATGGCGAGCACCACGAGCGTCTGGTTGTGGAAGCCCGCCACGCCCGAGGTCCGCGCGATCTCTCCGTAGCTGTAGAAGCCGGCAACCGGAGCGTCGCCCGTGTGCGAGAGCACGCGCTTGATCTCGGTGTCGATGCCGTCGTCGCCCAGCACTCCGCGGCGCGCCGCGCAGTCGAAGGCGAGGAAGCCGACGGGCTCGCTGCCGGCGATCGCCTCGAGGGCGGCCGCGCAGGCCTCGTCGGTCGCGTCGAGGACCGAGTCCTCGCTGCCGCTCATGAACCAGGTGAGGCCACCCTGGGGCACCTCGGCGATCATGTGCAGCGAGCGCTCTTCGAAGTCGCAGCCTGCCACCAGGCGCACGCCCTCCTCGGTGGAGCGGCGGCTCAGTCCCAGCGGGTGCGTGATCGCGAAGGCATTGAACGCCTCGGCGTCGGTGTAGCACTCGGCAGGAGCGTTCTGGCGCTCGAGGTAGAGGTCGAGAGCGGGCTTGTCGTCCAGCGTGTGGACGCGGTTGCCGCCGCTGCTCGTGACGAGCACCGGGTCACCGATGCGCTCCCAGCCGTGGCGCACGCCGATGCCGAGCGGCGAG
>DATNBJ010000143.1:0-10843 GCA_035572055.1 Thermoleophilaceae bacterium
CAAGGCCGCGTTCTGGCTCGGCGGGCTCGATCAGCCGGTCCGTCTCGTCGCCATTCCGGAGGGCGCGCTCCAGGGGTTCACGGACGAGGTCATGGACCTCGATCACGAGGAGTACGCGCGCGAGTGCGCGATCGACATTCCCGGGCCTGAGACCGAGCGGCTCGGCGAGCTCGCTCGCCAGTGGGACATCTTCATCATGGCCCAGGCCAAGGCCCGCCACGAGGAGTTCCCCGGCCGCTTCTTCAACGTCGGCTTCGTGATCGACCCGAAGGGCGAGGTGATCCTTAAGCACCACAAGCTGGTGCCGCTCCTGCCCGTCGAGCACTCGGTGACCCCGCACAACGTGTGGGACCGCTGGGTGGAGCTGTACGGCGAGACGCTCGACGCCTTCTATCCGGTGGTGGACACCGAGATCGGCCGGCTGGGGATCATGATGGCCAACGAGGGCTCCTATCCGGAGAACGCCCGCGGGCTCGCGATGAACGGCGCCGAGGTGGTCTACCGCGCCTCGTTCCCGCACCGGGCGAGCGACGCGTTCGTGGTGCAGACGCGCGCTCGCGCGCTCGACAACAACATGTACGTGATCGCGCCGAACCTCGGCACCTACTACCTGACCGTGGACTCGGAGACCCCGATCGACACGTTCGGCGGGCACTCGCTGATCGCCGACCACGTGGGCCGGGTGGTGGGGGAGCTGGCCTACAGCGGCGCGTCCTCCTGGGTGGCGGGCACGATCGACATCGACGCCCTGCGGCGCTTCCGCACGAACTCACGCTGGGGCAACTGGATGAAGGACCTCACCACGGAGCAGTACCGCCTGATCTACGAGCAGGACGTCTACCCGAAGAACCTGTACCTGGACCGCGCGCCGTACACGCACGACGAATACCGCGAGAACGTCCTCGAGCCGCAGATCCGCAAGCTCAGGGAGCGCGGCGTGTACGCCCCGCCCCCTGAATAGCCGCGGCGCAGCCCTAGCTCGCGGTCGCGTGCTGCTGCGACCAGTCCTCGAGCCGGGTCTCGGCGATCTGCGCGTCGTCCTCGGGGAGGAGCGTGCGTTCGCTCGGGGTGATGCCGAAGTAGCTCGCCTCCGGGTCGGTGACGACCTCACGCGAATCGCCCGCTGCGCTCAGTCGCTCACGGATGAGCTCGTCGAGCTGGAACACCTCGGGACCGGCGACCTCCACGATGCCGTTCACCGGAGGACCCACCGCGACCCGGCCGACCGCGGCCGCGACGTCATCGGCGGCCATCGGCTGGATGAGCGCCGGCGGGAGATGGACGGTGTTGCCGTCGGTGGCCGAGTCGGCGATGCCTCCCAGGAACTCGAAGAACTGCGTCGCGTGAACAATCGAATAGGGGATCGATGACCCCTGGATCAGCTGCTCCTGGGCGAGCTTCGCCCTGAAGTAGCCGCTCTCGGTCAGGCGGGCGGTGCCGACGACGGACAGCGCGACGTGGTGTCCGATGCCCGCGGCCTTCTCCGCCTCGAGGACGTTGCGCGTGGACGTCTCGAAGAAGTGCATCACCGCGCTGTCCTCCCAGTCGGGCGCGTTCGAGACGTCGACCACGACCTGCGCTCCCTCGAGCGCCTCGGAGAGGCCCTCGCCGGTGAGCGTGTTGACGCCCGTGTTGGGTGCCGCTGGGACCGCTTCGTGGCCCTGCTCGTGAAGCTGGGCGACGAGCTTCGATCCGATCAGGCCGGTTCCGCCGATGACCACGATCTTCATGACGTTCCTTTCGGTAGCGGGTGACGGTGTGCGAAGGCAAAGGCGCGCCGCTGGACGGGCTGGGACGCACGGACCTCGTGCCGTGCGTGCAGGTGGCGCGCCAGCAGGTATGGCGATGCGATGAGCGCGCCGAGCGCGAACAGAAGCCCGCCGGCGACGGCGGCCACGAGCGCGAGTGTGAGCAGGAAGGCGGCCGGCGGGATGATCAGGAGCACCAGGACCAGCCAGGGGCCCAGCAGCAGGAACACCGGAGGGCCGGCCAGGGGGATGAAGAAGATGCCCGGCACGACTCGCCGGAGCAGCTCGGGGGCGGTGGGACGCTCGCCCGCGGCGGGGCGATCGTGCCGGCGCTCTTCGCGCCTCGACTCGTCCGCTGCCTGCTCGATCAAGACATGGGCGCGTGTGTTCACGACTGACATTTTGCAACTCCTCCTCCGCGACTGGCCGGGCATTTGTGCGACGCGATGGAGGTTCCCCCACGAGGGAGGCGCTCGAATCAGCCAGCCAGCCAGTGTGGCTGGCCAGCCTGGCTAGCCAGTCTGGGCGGTGCTGAGCTGGCCGGCGGGAAGCCGGCTGAGCTGGTTGCGCGAGCTGATGTCGAGCTTCAGGAAGACCTTGCGCAGGTGGTACTGCACCGTGCGCGGGCTGATGAAGAGCTGCGCGCCGATCTCGGGGTTGGACAGGCCCTCCCTGGCCAGGCGGGCGATGTGCGCCTCCTGAGGTGTGAGCACACCGCGCGCTTCGTCGGTGCGCCGGCGCGCGGTCTCACCCGTGGCCAAGAGCTCATGACGCGCACGCTCGGCAAACCCGTCGCCACCGATGAGGCTGAACGTCTCGTGGGCGGCTCGGAGCTGCTCGCGGGCATCGATGCGGCGGTTCTCGCGACGCAGCCATTCCCCGTAGAGCAGTCGCGCACGGGCGAGATGGACCACACCGCGGCTGCGGCCGAGCCGCCCCACCGCCTCCCGGTAGAGATCGTCCGCGTCCGCTCCCTCGCTCAGCAGGGCGCGCGAGCCGGCCTCGATCCCGAGCGCCCATTCCGTGCCGCTCGCCTGCGTGCGTTCGATCAGGCGGTCGAGCGCGGCTGCCGCATCGTCGCGGCGCCCGGCGTGGACGCCGGCCTCGATCAGCTCGGCGAGGGCCCCGCCGTAGGCGATCACATCCTCGTGCTCGCATGCCCGCTCCGCATCCGCGAGCGCTTCGGCATAGCGGCCGTGGCCGTTGTGCATCAGGGCGGTCAGCCACGCCCAGACGCCGAGCGTGTAGCCCTCGCCCCGCTCCCTGGCGCCGGGCACCACCTTGTCGGCGATGGCGCGCATCCCCGTCTCGTCGCCACGCCACGCCCCCAGCATCAACCTCGAGAAGTTGAGCGGCGGGATATCGGCGGCCTGGGTGATCGCCGAGACCTCGTCGGTGAGCTGAGCGGCATTGTCGACGGCTCCCGAATGGACATGGAACGCGGCAAGGAAGTTGGCCATGCCCGGGAGCAGGGTGAGCGCGCCGGTGTCGCGCGCGACGCGTACCCCGCGGCTCGCCAGCTCGTGCCAGAGCTCGTCATCCCAGAGATCCTGGGCCAGGCGACATGCCAGCCACAGCCAGCGCACGTCCCGGGCGGTCAATTCCTCGACCTCGCCGAACGCGCCGAGCGCCTTCCGGAGCTGCGGCACGCCGGCCGCGTAGCCCTCCGTGAACCTCGTCGCCAGTCCGTCGAGGAGCAGGTCGATTGCGCGTGGCGGCTGGGGCGCGGAAGGTCCGGCACGCGCGGCCTCGGCCAGCTCGCGGACGTCGGGCTCGCCGGCGAGGCGACCGGCGAACAACGCCGCGGCCATCGCTTCCAGGTGAGTCTCGCGGGCCATCGCGGCATCGAGCGGTTCGAGGCGCCGGGCGGCATCGAGCAAGAGCGCCGGAGCACCGCTGCCGCGCGTTCGCTCGAACGTGACCTCGGCGCGCAACCGCTCCAGCCGGGCGCGCTGAAGCTCGTCGAGCGGTGCAAGCTCGGCGGTCGCCAGCAGCTCCAGCGCCGCCTCCGACGCACCGGCATCGAACTTGGCCTGCGCGGCCGCAAGGGCCCGCTGGGTTCGTTGCGCCGGATCCGGCGTCAGCTCGGTCGCCTGTGCCAGGAACGCCGCGGCCGCCGCCGCGCCTCCCCGTGCCCGTGCCCGATCGGCCGAGAGCTCCAGCTCGGCCGCCACCTCCTCGTCGACACTGAGCGCCGCGTGGGCACGATGCCAGGCGCGACGATCGGGATCGACAGCGGGATCCGTCGCCTCGGCGAGGGCTCTATGCGCCGCTCGCCGCTCGGAGAGGACCGCCGCCCTGTAGACGGCGGATCGCACGAGTGGGTGCCGGAACCGCACGCGGGCTCCGACCTCGACGAGCTGCGCATCCTCCGCCGGGCCGAGCGCGCTCTCGTCGATGCCGAGCCGGTGAGCCGCGCGCCAGACGAGCGTCGCGTCGCCGATCGGCTCGGCAGCCGCCAGAAGCAGCAGTCGCCGGGTCGCGTCGGGCAGCTCGGCGGCGCGCCGGAGATAGTGATCCTCGAGCTGGCGCGGGATGTCTGTGACGGCCGGAAGGTCGAAGCCGCCCGCCAGCTCCGCGGCGCTCAGGCTCCCCGGCAGGTCGAGCAGCGCGAGGGGGTTGCCGCGGGTCTCCGCGACGATGCGATCGCGGACGCGATCGTCGAGGCCACCCGGCACCGCCCTGCCCAGCAGGGCGCGCGCGTCGGCGTCCGGCAGCCCGCGAATCGTCAGCTCGGGCAGGCCGCCGAAGTCGTGCCTCGTGGTCGGCTCCCGGACGGCCACCACGAGCGCGACGGATTCCCCCAGCAGCCGTCGCGCGATGAAGCCGAGGATCAGTCCGGAGGCTTCGTCGAGCCACTGGGAGTCCTCCACCAGGCACAGGATGGGCCGCTCCTCACCCGCGGCGGAGAGCAGGCCCAGCACCGCCAGCCCGACCACGAACCGGTCCGGGACATCGCCGGACGCGATTCCCAGCGCCACGTTCAGCGCGTCCTGCTGCGGCTGGGGCAGGGCCTCGAGCCGGTCGAGCAGCGGAGCGCAGAGCTGATGGATCCCGGCGAACGGCAGCTCCATCTCCGCCTCCACGCCCCTCACCTGGGCCACCCGGAATCCCGACGCATGACGCGCGAGGTACCGGAGCAGCGCCGTCTTGCCGATGCCGGCCTCGCCGCGGATGACCAGAACAGCGCTCTCGCCCTCGCGCGCCTGCGCGAGCAGCCGGTCGAGCGTTTCGCGCTCACTTGCCCGGTCGAGGAATCCGGACGGCGAGGAGGGGCCCATCTCGATGAGGAAAGGTAAGCGACCCGCGGCGGCCGTGCGATCACCCCGGCTCGATGACTGGCCAGCCAGGCTGGCCACCTGGCCGATGCGACAGCGCCCGATCTCCGGGAGTCTCGTTGGCGTCCAAGCAACGTGGCCGCCAAGGAGGCACACAGATGAATGAGATCGACGTTGTCGTCGTCAGCGCCGAAGAAGCCGAACACGGCGTCGCCGAGTTCTGGTGCGGCGGAGAGCTGATCGGACAGACCTGCCTGACCGACGGCCGGCTTCAGCTCCAGATCGACTCCCGCGCCGACGGCGGGTCATGGCGCCTGGACACCACGAGCCTCGCCACCGGCCTCTCCGAGGCGGCGCGGCTCATCGCGGCCTACTGAGCGAGAGGCATGAAGGTCGTCGTCATGGGCGGAAGCGAGGCGATCGGCCGGAAGCTCCTCGATGAGCTCCTCCGGGACGGTCACGACGCGCTGGCGGCAGCGGCCGGCGAGGGGCTCGCCGAAGCGCTGGCGGGCGCCCAGGTCGTTGTCGACGTGGCGGGGTGCAACCCGCTCGCGGCCGAAGCGGCGGCGGGGGTGGCCCACCACGTGCTGCTGTCGGTCGCCGGTGCCGACCGGGTCACGCGGGAGGGAGCCGTCAAGGCCGGACCCGTCCCCTACACGATCGTTCGAATCACTCCGCTCTTCGAGGACGTCCGTCGCGTCGCCGAGGGCCCGGCGGTCCTCGCTCAGCCCGTGGCCGCCGCTGACGTGGCCAGTGCGCTCGCCGATGTCGCGGCCGGGACGCCACTGGACGACACCATCGAGCTGGCCGGGCCCGAGGCATTCCCCGTCGATGCCGGCTCCCTCGGCGACGTGCCGGACGGTGACCTCATCCCCGGCGACGGCGCGCGCATCGGCCCCACCCACTTCGAGGACTGGCTCAGCCAGTCAGGCAACACCCGCTGACCTCCCAAACCCAAACGAAAGGAAGGAACCCATGTCAGCACGACCGAACATCGTCCTCGTCCACGGAGCGTGGGCGGACGGCTCCTGCTGGAGCGAAGTGATCGAGCGCCTCCAGGCCGACGGCTACAGGGTCACCGCCGCTCAGCTCCCGGAGACCTCGCTTGCGGATGACGTCGCGAGGGTCCGCCAGCTGCTCCGCCGCCAGAGCGGCCCCACGATTCTCGCGGCGCACTCCTACGGAGGCCAGGTCATCACCGCTCTGGGCACCGACGCGCCGAACGTCGTCGGCCTCGTCTACATCGCGGGCTTCGGGCTCGATGAGGGCGAGTCGATCGGGGAGCTGCTGAAGCAGGCTCCTCCGACCCCCGCCGTGGCCAACATCGACGTCGACGACGCGGGCTTCGCCTGGATCCCGGAGGGCGACTTCCTCGCGCACTTCGCCGCTGATATCGACCCGGTGAAGGCGAAGGTCATGTACGCCGTGCAGCAGCCGCTGTCCCTCTCCACGTTCGACGACGTGATGGGCACCCCCGCGTGGAAGTCGCTGCCCTCGTGGTACCTGGTGGCCCAGCACGACGAGGTGATTCCGCCTGAGGCCGAGCGGCAGTTCGCGGCGCGGATGGGCGCGGACACGATCGAGGTCCCGAGCGGACACTGCGCGATGGTCTCCCACCCGGAGGAGACGCTCGAGCGGATCTTGACCGCGGCGAACTCGGTGGCGGTTCCCGCCGAGACTCGCTAGGCGAGCTCGACGCGCTCGTCGAACATGACCTCGCCCTCGAGTGTCCGGTGCACCGGACACTTGGCGGCGATCTGCATCAGCCGCCGGCGCTGGTCCTCCGGCAGCTCTTTGGGCATGGTCACGACCATCTCGAAGCGCGTGGGGGACCCGCGCTGAGCCGGCTCATATGTCACGTCGACGGTCATGTCGTCCACGTTCCAGCCCTTGCGCGCCGCGTACATCTCCATCGTGATGGCGGTACACGACGCCAGGCTCGCGGCCAGCAATTCCTGCGGACTCGGCCCCTCGTCCTCGCCGCCCATGTCCTTGGGCTCGTCGGCGACGAGGTTATGCGTCCTGATCTCCAGATCCTGTCTCAGCTTCCCGCCGTTGCGGCGAGCGATGGCTCTCATGCTCTTCCTTCGAAAAGTTTCGGGTTGGGTTCGTCCGCGAAGCGGGCCATCGCGAAGAGCGTGTCCGATGCGCGGTTGAGGAACTTCAGGACGGTCTCGTCCGTGAGCTCGCCGTCCAGCTTTAGGTCTACCACGCGACGTTCGGCCCTGCGCATGGCCGTTCGCGCCACGTCGAGCCGCGCGGACAGCTCGGTGCCGCCGGGGATCACGAACTTCGGCGGCAGGTCGACGCGGGCCATGTATTTGTCGATGTCCGACTCGAGGCGCTCGATCATGTCGCCGGTGACCTTCGACACGCCCGGCTCCAGGCGTCCCGCGGCCTCGGACGCCGTGGCCAGCTCGGCCCCGGCGACGAACAGCTCGTTCTGGATGCGGAGGATGTCGGCGGCCAGCTCGGGATGGATCTCCTCGGCCACCACGCGCGCCAGGCCGAGAGCGGATGCCGCCTCGTCCACGGCGCCGTAGGCCTCGGGACGTCCGCCCGACTTCGGGACGCGGCCGCCGTACCAGAGGCCGGTCGAGCCGTCGTCGCCCTTGCGCGTGTAGATCTTCACCACGGGCAGCGCAGGATACAAACGGGTTAGGTTTCCCCCGGAGGCGCCTACAAAAGGAGGAGCAATGCCCAGGTTCCTGATTGACGCCTCGTACACGAGCGACGGCGTGAAAGGCGTGCAGAGCGGCGGCGGAACCGCGCGGGTGGAGGCGGTCACCAAGGCCGTCGAGGGACTCGGAGGGAGAGTGGAGTGCTTCTACTTCGCCTTCGGGGACCGCGACGTGTACACCGTTCTCGACCTACCGGACAACGAGACCGCCCTGGCGCTCGCCATCGCCGTGGGCTCCAGCGGGCTGGTCGACATCCGCACCACGCCGCTCGCTACGGCCGAGGAGATGGACGCCGCGGCAAAGAAGTCGGTGAGCTACACCCCGCCCGGCGGCTGAGCGAGGCTACTCGAGCGGGTTGAACACGAGCCCGGTAGGGATCTTCGGGAAGAAGAAGGTGGACTTCGGCGGCATCGATTCGCCGGCCTCGGCCACCTCGCGCACCTGCTCGACCGGGGTTGGGCGCATGAAGAAGGCGGCGTCGGCGCGGCCGTCGGCAACGGCGGCCCGCGCGTCGCTTGCGTCCTTCGAGTAGTTCAGCCCGTTGAAGTGCGAGATGTCATCCTCGCTCATTCCGAGCGCGCCCTTCAGCACCAGCGCCTCCAGCACCGCGGTGTCGAGGCGGCGGTAGGGCTCGGGCTTGTCGCCGAGCGCCGCGTCCGCGATCGACTGCTCCTTCAGGGTCAGGCGCTTCGGCTGGTTGTCGAACCGGTCGAGGTAGCCGAGCGCGATGCCGGGCTCGTCGGGGCCCGGCTCGAGCTCGCCGGCGTCGAGCGGCGCCATGTCGAAGTCGCGCGCGAGCGTCTCCGTCAGCGCCGCGCGCTTCTCGTCGGTCAGGTCCGTGAGCAGCCGGTGGGTGGCGAAGATCGTCAGCCCCGGGTCCGACAGCGAGCAGAGGAACATGAGCACGTAGCGGTGCTCGCCCTCGCCGCCGATCTCCTCCGCGTACACGCGCGCGGTCTCGTAGCGGTGGTGGCCGTCGGCGATCAGGAGCTCGCGGTCGGCCAGCGTGGCCTGGACCGAGGCGATCGCGTCCGCGTCGCTCACGCGCCAGAGGCGGTTCACGGTGCCGTCGGCGTCGGTGACGCTGCCGAATGGCTCCGCTTCCGTGAACGGCTCGAGGGCGTGCCACGCCTCCTGCTCGGGGTCCGGGAAGAGGCTGAAGATGGGGGAGAGGTTCGCGCGCGTGGCCCTCGTCAGGCGAAGGCGGTCCTCCTTCGGGCCCGGGTGGGTGCGCTCGTGGGGGCGGATGCGGCCGGGGCCGTAGTCCTCGACGCGCACGCGGCAGAGGAAGCCGTGACGGGTTCGCGACCGGCCGTCGGGGCCCGAGTAGTCCTGGGTGAGCGCCCAGATCGCCGGCTCGCGCTCGCGCACCAGCACGCCCTGCTGGCGCCACGCCTCGAGCGTGGTCTGGGCGTGCAGATACGGGTCGCCGCCGTTGGCCCGGGGCAGGTCGATCTCCACCACGTTGAACGGGCTCTTCTCCGCGAGCGCGGCGCGCTGGGCCTCGTCGATCACGTCGTAGGGCGGCGCCGTGACGGCGTCCAGCGAGCCGACCACGCGCGGCTCGTAGCGCAGGGTCCTGAGTGGTTCGATCTCCGCCATGGACGGTCGCACCGTATCGCGACCCGATTACATACGGCCCCTTCGAACTTCGAGAGGAGCAACGGCAGTGGCGTCTGTACTTCGAGGATTCAAGGACTTCGTGCTGCGCGGGAACGTGGTCGACCTCGCGGTGGCGGTGGTCATCGGTGCCGCCTTCGGCGCGGTGGTCACGGCGCTGGTGAAGGACATCATCACCCCGCTCGTGGCGGTGATCTTCGGCGAGCACGACTTCGGCGCGCTCACCTTCACGATCAACGGCAGCGAGTTCCACTACGGCGACTTCCTGAACGCGCTGATCGCGTTCCTGTCCGTGGCCGCGGCCGTGTACTTCTTCGTGGTGGTGCCGCTCAACCACCTTCTCGCGGCGCGCCGGCGCGGCGAGGACGAGGAGGCCGACAGCCGGCCCTGCAGCGAGTGCCTGTCCGAGATACCGAAGGAGGCGCGGCGCTGCGCGTTCTGCACCTCCGCGCAGCCGGGGGTGGCAAATGTCTGAGTGGTTCATCGTCAACGTGGCGGACTCGGAGGCGTGGGGCGAGCCGCGCGTGGGCCGCTGGGTCAGCTTCGAGCGCGAGGGGGACGAGTTCCCGCACTACGGAATCAACATCCACGTGCTCGAGCCGGGACAGCCGAACGGCCGCTACCACTCCGAGAGCGCGCAGGAGGACTTCCTGATCCTCCACGGCGAGTGCATCGCGATAGTGGAGGGCGAGGAGCGGCGGATGAAGCAGTGGGACTTCCTGCACTGCCCGCCGGGCGCGAACCACATCCTGGTCGGCGCCGGCGACGGCCCCTGCGCGATCCTCATGACGGGCGCGCGCGGGGAGGAGCACACGGTCCACTACCCGGTCAGCGAGCTGGCGGCGAAGTACGACGCGTCCACGAAGGCCGACACGGACTCGCCCCGCGAGGCCTACTCCGACTGGAACCCGCGCCAGTTCGGGGTGGTCGACTTCCCCTGGCCGCTGGGCTGAGCGCTAGCTGCGGACGCCGAAGTCGGTGGTGTACGTGGCGGCGTCGCCGCCCTGCCCGTTCTCGGGCGCGCCGCGCGCGATGCCGATCCCGATCTCCTTGAAGTGCCTGTCGAGGATGTTCGCCTTGTGGCCCGGGCTGTGCATCCACAGCTTCACGATCGCCTTCGGCGTGGAGTAGCGGCCGCCGCCCCAGGCGATGTTCTCGCCGATGTCATAGGAGGACGCCCCGCTCAGGTAGCCGGTCGCCTCGATCCGCCCGGCGAAGTCGCCGTGCTCGAAGTACTTGCGCCGGACCATGTCGCGCGAGTGGCCCAGAGAGGCCTGGTCGAGCTCGCGGTTCTCCTTGAGCGGCGCGAGCCCGCGCTTCTTGCGCTCGACGTTCAGCAGGCAGAGCGTGGCCTTGTCGACCGTCGAGATCCGTGCCCTCGTCGGGTGGGAATTCGCTCCCCTGCAGGCGGCTGCCGCGGGGGCGGCCCCGATCGCGATCGCCGCGACCGCGAGCAGTCCGATCACCAGCCGGCGCATCCATGGGAGGGTAGAGAGGCCGGTCTCAGACCGTGCCG
>DATNBJ010000144.1:0-11132 GCA_035572055.1 Thermoleophilaceae bacterium
CTCGCTGGTGCCGTACCTGGCGTCGCTGGGCGTTTCCCACCTCTATCTGGCGCCGTCGTTCGAGGCGCGGCCGGGCTCCACGCATGGCTACGACGTCGTGGATCCCGGCCGGATCTCCACCGTCCTGGGCGGCGAGGGGGAGTTCCGCGGGCTGGCGGCCGACGCGCGCGCCGCCGGGCTCGGGATCGTGCTGGACATCGTGCCGAACCACATGGCGGTGGACGACGCGAACCGCTTCTGGGCCGATCCGGCGCTCCGCGAGCGCTTCTTCGACATCGACCCGGCCACGGGACGGCACCGGCGCTTCTTCGACATCGACCACCTGGCCGGCGTCCAGCAGGAGGACCCCGAGGTGTTCGAGCGCACGCACCGGCTGGCGCTGTCGCTCGTGCATGAGGGGGCGATCGACGGCCTGCGCGTGGACCATCCGGACGGTCTGGCGAACCCGCGGGAGTACCTGCAACGCCTGCGCGACGGCGGCGCCTCGCACGTGTGGGTGGAGAAGATCCTCGACCCGGGCGAGCGGCTGCGCGACTGGCCGGTGTCCGGCACCGTGGGCTACGAGTTCCTGAACGACGTGCAGGCGCTGTTCCTCGACCCCGCCGGGGAGGCCCCCTTGACGGCGCTGTGGGAGGAGTTGTCCGGCGACCCGCGGCCGTTCGGCGACTACGCGCACGAGGCCAAGCTCGAGCAGGCCACGGGCACGTTCCGGCCCGAGGTCGAGCGGCTCGAGCGCGAGCTGGGGCGGGAACCGCCGGCGGATCTGGCCCACGCGGTCTCGTCGCTGCCGGTGTACCGCACGTACGTGGAACCGGCGAGCGGCCTGGTCACCGACGCCGACCGCGAGGCGCTCGGCGGGTTGCCGCCCGAGCTCGCGCGCATCCTCCTGCTCGAGGAGCCGGCGCCGCCGGCTTTCGTCACCCGCTTCCAGCAGACCACGCCGGCGGTGATGGCCAAGGGCGTGGAGGACACCGCCTTCTATCGCTACGGCCGCCTGCTCGCGCTGAACGACGTGGGCGGCGACCCGTCGCGCTTCGGCATCGACGCGGAGCGCTTCCACGAGGCGAACGCCGAGCGCCTGCCGCTCGGACTGCTCACCACCCAGACGCACGACGCGAAGCGCTCAGCCGACGTGCGGGCCCGGATCGGCGCGCTGTCGGAGGTGGCCGGCGAGTGGACGGCCCACGTGCGCCGCTGGATCGGCCTGAACGACGCGCTGCGAATGGGCGATGCCGGGCCTGACCGCGTGGAGGAGTACTTCGTCTACCAGACCCTCCTGGGCGCCTGGCCGATCGAGCCCGAGCGGATGGAGCAGTACATGGAGAAGGCGCTCAGGGAGGCCAAGCGCAACACGAATTGGATCGACCCGAACGAGGAGTGGGAGGCGGGCGTGAAGCGCTTCGTCCGCGCGCTCTACGAGCACAAGCCGTTCCTCGACGACTTCGAGCCGTTCGTGGACCGCGTGGCGGACATCGGCGAGCGCTCGGCCCTCGGCCAGGTGGCGCTGAAGCTGACCTCGCCCGGCATCCCCGACATCTACCAGGGCGACGAGCTGCCCTTCCGGGCGCTGGTGGACCCGGACAACCGGCGCCCGGTCGACTGGGCCGAGCGCCGCGCCGAGCTCGACACCCCCTCGCCCCATCACAAGTTCTGGCTGATCCGAACCCTGCTCGACCTGCGCCGCCGGCGGCCCGAGGCCTTCGCGGGCGCATACGAGCCGCTCGAGGGCCCGGACGGCGTGTGCGCCTTCGCCCGCGGGGGCGACGTGGCGGTGGCGGTGGCCCTGCGCTCCGGAACGAAGCCCACGCTGGACCCACCCGGCCCCGGCTGGCGCGACGTGCTGGGGGACCGCGTGCCGGGTGTCGCCGTGCTGGAGCGAGGCGGCTAGCCGGCTCGAACGGCATCACCGGGGCGAGAGATCCGAGTGCTGTCGGTTACCCACGAAATACGGCGCCAACTGCAGCCAGTCGGCCTGGCCGTGCCGGGGCGAGCCGGTCGGTAGGCTGCCTGCCTCGTAGCGATGCGGATCCTCTTGATCTCATGGGAGTACCCGCCGGTCGTCGAGGGCGGATTGGCGCGGCACGTCCGGAAGCTGTCCGAGCAACTCGTCGCCGACGGGGTGGAGATGCACGTGCTCACCCGCGGCGGCGGCCACCTGCCCGCGCAGGAGGACCGGCACGGGGTGATCGTCCACCGCGTGCGCGAGCCCGCCTACCCGAAGGACGTGAACGCCTTCGTCCGCTGGGTCGACGCGATGAACGCCGACATGCGCGCGATGGGGGCCGAGCTGTTCGAGCGCCACGACTTCGACCTCGTGCACTCGCACGACTGGCTCGTAGCGGGCACGGCCGAGCCGCTGGCGCGGGCGAACGACCGTCCCTGGCTCGTCACCGTCCACGCCACCGAGTTCGGCCGCCACCAGGGCTGGGTCGACAAGTACCCGCAGTCGCACATCCACGCGGTCGAGCGCGAGATGGTGAGGGGCGCCGACCACGTCATCACCTGCTCCAACTACATGCGCGGCCACGTGGGCAGCACGTTTGGCGTGGCGCGCCGCTCGATCTCGGTGATCCCGAACGGCATCGACCCGCGGGACCTGGACCATGGGGACGAGGACCTCGCGGCGCTGCGCGCGAGGTATGCCGAGCCCGATCAGCGTCTCGTCCTGCTGGTGGGCCGCCTCGTCTACGAAAAGGGATTTCATCTGGCGCTCGAGGCCCTCGCGGGGGTGAGGCGCCGCTTCGGCGACGTGCGCTTCGTGGTGGCCGGCACCGGCACGGCGGAGAAGGAGCTCAAGACCCAGGCGCGCAGCCTCGGCCTGACCAGGCACGGCACCTTCCTCGGCTGGGTGGGCGACGACAGGCTGCACTCGCTGTACCGGATCGCCGACCTCTGCATCGTGCCCTCGATCTACGAGCCGTTCGGGCTCGTGGCGCTCGAGGCGATGGCGTCGGGCACGCTCTGCATCGTGGCCGACACGGGCGGCCTGCGCGAGGTGGTGCCGGGCGACGGCCGCGTGGGCCGCCGCTTCCGCTCGCGCGACGCGCAGTCGCTGGCGAAGATCCTCGAGGACGCACTGGGGGACGACGCCGCCCGCGAGCGCGTGGTGGCCGAGGCCCGCGAGCACGTGCTCCAGTTCGACTGGGCGATGGTCGCCCACGAGACCCGCAAGCTCTACGGCCAGCTGATCCCGGTCGACATCAGCGCCGCCTGAGTCGGCCCAGCAGCCGACGGCGCCGCTTCCTCCGCCTGACCTTCAGCGGCTCGACCACGCCGAGCAGCTTCGGCGCCGCAGCTCGCCGGCGCCGCGCCACCAGCCCGCCGCCGATCCCGAGCGCCGCCAGAACCACCGCGATCAGCCCCGGCGTGGCGGCCAGCCGCCCGTACTCGCTCTGGACCGCGGGCCAGACCTCCTGGTCGATCACCGTGGCGAGCGCGTCGGGCCCCTCCGCCGGCACCGGCTCGAGGAACGACACCTGGACGCGCCGTGGCTTCGGCAGCGGGCCCAGCCACAGGTGCGACGTGCCCTCGATCGCGGTGGGCACGATGGGCGCGCCGGTCTCGAGCGCCAGCCGGGCAGCCCCGTGGTGGGGCGAGCCGAGCGCATGCGGGTCGTCCACACGCGTGCCCTCGGGGAAGACGACGACGAGCTCGCCCTGACCGATCAGGATGCGCGCGGTCTCGAGCGCCTCGGCATCCGACTCCCCGCGGCGCACCGGAAACGCCCCGAGCCGCGGCAGAAGCCGGCCGAGCACGCCCTTGAACAGCTCGGCCTTCGCCATGAACCGAACGTGCCGTCTCAACGAGAGGCCGACGAAGAACGGGTCCGCAAGGCTCTTGTGGTTCGGCGCGAGAATTGCCGCGCCCTCGGCGGGCACGTGCTCGCGCCCGCTCACGTGCAACCGCAGCCAGATCCGCAGAAGCGGGGTGACAAGCATGCGGACGAACGCGTACAGCGGTCGCGACACGCCCTTCCCGCGCGCGTGCCGATGAGCCTTCTCGATCCGGTCCATACGGAGCTGCTCAGCGCGGCTCGTGACCGTCATCGGCCGCCACCGCAGCCGGGCTCCGGCTGACGAAGTGGAGGTCGAGTGCTCCTTCGAGGGAGAAGCTCGTGGCGGCGCCGGGGGCGACGTCGATCACGAGCTCCGGCTGTCCCCAGCGGCGGTCCTGCTCGGAGTCGATGTAGACGGGCGCTCGGCCCACCTCGCCGAGCAGGACATCGTTCGGACCGGGCGGCATCTCGTCCACCCGGAGGCACATCGGGGAGCTGCCGTCACAGCAGCCCCCCGACTGGAAGAACGCGACCGCCCCGTGCTCGGCCTGGAGGCGTTCGATCGCCTCCAGGGCCGGGCCGGTTGCGGTCACGCGCGCGCTCATCGGCCTAGAAGAACCCGAGCGCATGCGGGTCGTAGCTCACCAGTACGCACTTCGTCTGCGTGTAGTGGTCGAGCATCATCTTGTGCGTCTCGCGCCCGACGCCCGACTGCTTGTAGCCGCCGAACGACGCGTGGGCGGGGTACAGGTGGTAGCAGTTCGTCCAGACCCTGCCGGCCTTGATCCCTCGCCCCATGCGGAACGCGCGGCTCATGTCGCGGGTCCACACGCCGGCGCCGAGGCCGTACATCGTGTCGTTTGCGATCCGCAGCGCGTCCGCCTCGTCGCGGAACGTCGTGACGGCCAGGACGGGACCGAAGATCTCCTCCTGGAACACGCGCATCTCGTTGCGGCCCTTGAGCACGGTCGGCTCGTAGTAGTAGCCGCCCTCCAGCTCACCGTCGTGGTGCGCGCGCTCGCCGCCGATCAGAACCTCGGCGCCCTCGTCACGGCCGATCTGCACGTAGCTCTCGACCTTCTCGAGCTGTGCCTGGGACACCTGCGGACCGATCTGCGTCTCCGGGTCGAGCGGATGCCCGAGCTTGATGGCGCCGACGCGCTCGAGCGCACGATCCATGAACGCGTCGTAGATCGACTCCTGGATCAGCGCCCGCGACGGACACGTGCACACCTCGCCCTTGTTGAAGGCGTAGAGCACGAGCCCCTCGAGCGCCTTGTCGAAGAACTCGTCGTCCGCCGCCATCACGTCCTCGAAGAACACGTTCGGCGACTTGCCGCCGAGCTCCGTGGTCGAGGGGATGATGTTCTGCGCCGCGTACTGCATGATCAGGCGACCCGTGACGGTCTCGCCGGTGAAGGCGACCTTCGCGATGCGCCTGCTCGACGCAAGCGCGCGGCCCACCTCGCCGCCCGGGCCGTTCACGACGTTGATCACGCCGCCCGGGACGATGTCCTCGATCAGCTCAGCCAGCTTCAGGATCGACCACGGGGTCGGGCTGGCCGGCTTCACCACGGTGCAGTTGCCGCCGGCGAGCGCCGGGGCGATCTTCCACGCGGCCATGAGCAGCGGGAAGTTGAACGGGATGATCTGCCCGACCACTCCGAGCGGCTCACGGTAGTGGTACGCCACCGTGTCCTTGTCGATCTCGGCGATCGAGCCCTCCTCCGCGCGGATCGCACCCGCGAAGTAGCGGAAGTGGTCGGCCGCGAGCGGGATGTCGGCCGCGAGCGTCTCGCGGATCGGCTTCCCGTTCTCCCACGTCTCCGCGACGGCCAGCATCTCGTGGTTCCGCTCGATGGCGTCGGCGATCTTGTTCAGAACCGCCGCACGCTCGGTGAGCGAGGTCTCGCCCCAGGCGTCCCTCGCCGCATGCGCCGCGTCGAGCGCGAGCTCGATGTCGTCCGGCGTCGAGCGGGGAACCTCGCAGAACGGCTTGCCCGTCACCGGGCTGAGGTTCTCGTTGTACTCGCCGCCGCTCGGCGGCACCCATTTGCCGCCTATGAAGTTCTCATATCGCGGCTTCAATTCCACTGGGCTTCCGGGCCTGCCGGGAGCCTCGAACGCTGTTGGTGTCTGCACAGTGGCCATGCGTCCTCCTAAGAGGTTGAGGTACCCCTAGCGCATCACCTCGAGCCGGCTTTGCCATCCGTACAAGCGTGCAGGCACGCTGCGGAGAGATCCCTGCGAGGAGCGAGCGTCAGCGGCGCGACGCGAGCGGCGCGCAGGCTTCCAGGTCGGCGGTGAGCCGGCCGGCGCGCTCGGAGGTGATCCTGCCGTTCTCGAGCAGCCGGTCGGTGAGACCGTGGAACGCGTCGAGGGCCTCGGCGGCGACCGGGTCGCCCTCCAGGCTCTCGCAGAACAGCAGCGCGTCGGCGGCGTCGCGGACGACCTGCACCTCGTCGGCCTGCAGCTTCGTGCCGTCGAAGTCCTGGATGGTCTCCATCACGCGGCCGTATGCCTGTGCGCGCTCTGAGTTCATGTGACTGAGGCTAGCGATCCGCGTCGAGCCCGATCCGCTCGTCGAACCCGCCTGGCGCGTGGATGTTGAACATGCGGACGGGAACGTCTCCGTCGTTGCGGAACCCGTGCTCGATCCCCGGCGGCACCAGGACGAACGTGCCGGGCGGGGCGCTCACCTCCTCGTCGCCGAAGGTGAAGGTCATCTCGCCCTCGATGATGAAGAACGCGTCGTCCTCCTCGTCGTGGACGTGCGCCTCGAGCTCACGTCCGGCGGCGATCTCGATGATCCCGAAGTTGAAGCGCGGCGTGTCGACCGTCCGGGCGAGGAACTCCACGTTCCCCAGGCGGTGTCCCTCGCCCGGTGGGATTACGACTGGGCGGCTCATGCCGCGCCATTTAAGCGGCTAGGTCCGCGGAAGCGACCTGAGCCGCAGCGCGACGTAGACGGTGCCGGTCAGGGCGATGCCCAGGGCCACCGCCGCGAGCACGATCGGCAGCGTGGTGCTCGTGTGGTTCACCACCACGCTCGGCGCGGGCTGGGAGACGGCGCTGGGGGCGGCTGTCGTCCCGGCTCCGTTGCGCAGCGCGACCGTCGGCGAGTCGCCGAACTGGTACATGGCGTTCGCGACGACGGGGAACGCGAGCATGGCGATGGAAACGACGAACAGCAGACGGCCGGCGGACTTCCTCATGGATCCTCCTTGGTGGACTGCCGCCACCGTATGTCGCGGCCGCCCGCAGCCGCATCTGCAGCGCTACCTACTTTTTGCCGACCGGATGCCCATCTTCCGGGAACAGCCCGCGGCGAGCGGCGTCCGCCACCGCCTCGGTCCTCGTCCGCACGCCGAGCTTGCGCAGGATCGCCGACACGTGATGGCCCACGGTCCGCGGCGAGAGATAGAGCCGGTCCGCGATCTCGGCGTTCTGCAGCCCCTGCGTGACCAGCTCGAGCACCTCCAGCTCCCGCGCGGTGAGCTGGGCGGGATTGTCCCGGGTGGCCCGCCGCGGGCCGCGCGGCAACCCGCGCACGCCGCGCTCGCGCAGCCGCCGGGCGACGATCGCGGCCGCCGGTCCCGCCCCCAGCGACTGGAGCTGGTCGAGCGCGCGCCGCAGGTCGTCCTCGTCGTCTGACTGGGCGAGCGCGAGGGCGGCCTCGTAGGGATCGTCGTCGGCCGGATCCCGGCCCGGCCCGTCGCTCCAGCGCTGGAGCCTCACGGCCTCCCACGTCGCGCCCGCCTTCAGCGCCAGCGCCAGCGTGCGCTCCACGAGCTCGGCCTCCGCCGCTGGCCGCCCCTCGAGCCACGCCGCCTCGGCCCGGGCGGCAACGACGGGAGCGATCTGCTGCAACTCGCCGGTCTGCTCGGCAAGCGCGAGCGCCTCATCCAGCTGCTCCCACGCGCGCGGCTCGCCGCGGCGTGCGTCCAGAAGTCCGTCGACGGTCAGCGACAGCACGAGCGACACCCGCGCGTTGCGCGGATGCTGCAGGACGGAGGACGCCGACTCTGCCGCCTCGCTCCAGCGGCCGGTGGCCAGCTCGACACACGCCCTGCAGGCGACCAGGCACAGGCTCCAGTAATCGAGGCCCCGCTCGCCGCAGTAGTCGAGGCCGGCCTTGATGTGCTCCGCCGCCTCCGGAAAGCGGCGCTGGCGAAGGCTCAGCCAGGTGAGGTTCAGGAACACGCGGCCGGCGTGGTCCTCGAGCCCCTGGTCCACGGCCATCTGAAGGCTCATCTCGAGCGTCTGGCGACCTTCGAGCGAGCCGCTCCGGAACTCGGCGCCGCCGATCGTCGTGTAGCCGTGCAGGAGGATCTCGGGCTCGCCGAGCCGCTGGGCGAGGTCGCAGGCCCGGTTGCCCAGCTCGATGGCGCCCTCCACGTCCTCCCAGTTGAGCCGCCGCTGGGCGAGCGTCGCATAGGCGCGAGCGAGCTCCGGGCCGGGCTCGAGGTCCTCGAGGATCGCGATCGCCTCGCGGCACGCCGTCTCCGCCTCCACCGGCCGGCCGTAGAAGGAGAGCAGGTGGGAGAGGGCCCGGAGCGAGTCTCCCTCCCTCAGCGGATCGCCGGCCTGGCGCCGGTCTGACAGCGCGCGCTCGGCGAACGGCAGGGCGCGCTCGAGCTGGCCGCTCAGGTAGCACTCGTGGGCGCAGCGCTCGAGCAGATCCGCGCGCTCCTCCACCGTGGCGCGCTCGGCGAACCGCAGCGCCCGCTCGTACTGGGCCACGGCCTCGCGGTGCGCGCCGAGCGACGCCGCCCGCGCCGCCGCCGCGGGCGCGTAGCGCAGGACCGCGACGTGGTCGGACGCCGCCTCGGCGTGATGGGCCAGCCGCGCCAGATCCGGCACGCCGCTCGGCGGCTCGGCGAGAGCGGCCAGCGCCCTCCGGTGAAGCTCGAGCACCCGCGCCGGGGTGACCGAGTCCTCCACGGCCAGTCGCGCCAGCTCGTGCCTGAAGGCCACGGCGCCCTGTGCGGAGGTGAGCATGCCGGCCGCCAGGCACTCGTCCACGTGCGCAAGCGACTCGGGGGCCATCGCCTCGAGCAGCCACAGCTCCGCCTGGGGCGGGACGACGGCGACGGCCTCCAGCAGCTCGCGCGCTCCCGGCTCGAGCCGCGCCGCGCGGGCCAGCACCGCGTCTCGCACGGTTGGCGGGATCTGCTCGCCGCCCGCGGCCAACACCTCGGTGACGTAGAACGGGTTGCCCTCGGTGCGCCCGTAGAGATTCGCTGCATCCACACCGCGCGCCTCCGCCAGCTCGGTCACGGCTGCCCTTGACAGCCGCGGAATCGTGAGCCGCTCCGTCGTTCCCAGCTCGCCGAGCACGAGCCGGAGCGGATGTGCTCGGTCCAGCTCGTCGTCGCGGAAGCTGGCGAGGACAAGCGCCGGCACGCCCTCCACGCGCCGGGCGAGCAGCCGCACCACGTCGAGCGTGGCCTCGTCGGCCCAGTGGAGGTCCTCGAGCACGACGACGGCCGGGTGGCGCCCGCGGAGCTCGGCCAGCAGCGCGGCGGTCACCTCGTGCGGCTTGGCCTCGCTCGACACGAGCTCTTGCAGCTCGCCCCCAACGGTCTCGCCGATCTCGAAGAACGGCCCGAGCGGCCGCGGGGTGAACATCGCGTCGCAGGCGCCCCAGAGCACCCGTTCCGGGCGGCCGGCGCAGACCTCCCGCAGCAGCGACGTCTTGCCGACTCCCGCCTCGCCACCCACGAGCAGCATCCGTCCGCGCGAGCTCGCGCCGACGTCCGCCAGCACCGCTTCGAGCCTCGCCACCTCATCGGAGCGTTCGAGCAGGGCCATTGCGTGACGCTACCGCCTGGCGCGCTTAGGGTTTCGTCCATGACCGTCCGCCGGCAGGTCGCCCTCTCGCGCGACGAAGCGCTCGCGCTCGACGGCTCCGATCCGCTCGCCGGCTTCCGCGAGCGCTTCCTGCCGGCCGAGGCCGGTCTGATCTACCTGGACGGCAACTCGCTGGGCCGTCCGCCGCGCGCGACCCGCGACCGGCTCCTTCGCTTGGTCGAGCGCGAGTGGGGCGAGCGGCTCATCCGCTCCTGGGACGAAGGCTGGTTCGAGCTCCCGCGGCGAATCGGCGACCTGATCGCCTCGGCCTGCCTCGGCGCCGCCCCCGGCCAGACGATCGTCGCCGACTCCACCACGGTCTGCCTGTACAAGCTGATCAGCGCGGCGCTCGACGCGCGACCGGGCCGCGACGAGATCGTCACCGACCGCCACAACTTCCCCACCGACCGCTACGTGGTCGAGGGCCTCGCGCGCAGCCGCGGGCTCGGCGTTCGCTGGCTCGAGGAGGAGCCGGAGCCGGCCGCGATCGGGGAGCTGGTGGGGGAGCGGACCGCGCTCGTCACGCTCTCGCACGTCTCCTTCCGCTCGGCCGCGATCGCCGACATGGCGGCGATCAACGAGCGGGTGCACGCCGCCGGCGCGCTGGTGCTCTGGGACCTCTGCCACAGCGCCGGCTCGATCCCCGTCGCGCTCGACGCGAGCGGCACCGACCTCGCGGTGGGGTGCACCTACAAGTTCCTGAACGGCGGACCGGGCGCACCCGCCTTCATGTACGCGCGGGAGGAGCACCAGACGGCGCTGGCACAGCCGATCTGGGGCTGGATCGGCCGCCGCGATCCATTCGAGATGGAGCAGGGGTACGTGCCGGCCGACGGGGTCTCCGCCCTGCTGTCCGGCACGCCCGGAGTGCTCGGGCTGGTGGCGGTCGAGGAGGGCGTGAAGCTGGTCGCCGAGGCCGGCATCGACGCGATCCACGAGAAGGGCCGCGCCCTCACCGCGCTTGCGATCGAGCTCCACGACGCCTGGCTCGCGGAGCTGGGCTTCGCGCTGGTCACTCCCCGCGATCCGGAACGGCGCGGCGCCCACGTATCGGTCGGCCACGCGCGAGCGCGCGAGCTCTCACGTGCGTTGATCGACGCTGGAGTGATCCCGGACTTCCGCCCGCCCGACGTGATCCGCCTCGGGCTCTCCCCGCTCACCACGAGCTTCGCCGATGTGTGGGACGGCCTCGATGCGCTGCGCGGCATCGCGGCCGCCGTGTAGCCTGCCGCCCATGGAGGCTGGAGAGCGCAGCTCGTGGGAAGCGCTGGAACCGGGCACCCCCGTGGTCAGCTCGGACGGCCAGCAGATCGGCACCGTGAAGGAAGTGATCGCGGCCGCCGACCAGGACATCTTCGAGGGCGTGATCTGCGACACCCCGCAAGGCGAGCGGTACGTCGACGAGGAGATCATCGGCGACATCTACGACCACGCGGTCCAGCTGAAGATCGACGCGGCGGCCGTCGCCCAGCTGCAGCCGCCGGCCCCCGCGCCCGCCGCGATG
>DATNBJ010000145.1:0-6355 GCA_035572055.1 Thermoleophilaceae bacterium
CCGCGCGGTGCCGATCACGTCGCCCTTCGGCGCGTCGCCCGCCACCACCGCGGCGGCGGTCGAAGGCTCCATCCGGATCAGCGCCTCGGCCACGGCGCGGCGCTCGGTGACCGGCTTGGCGCCCACGTCGACCATGCGGGCGCGGCCCTCTTCGTCCAGATGCGAGAGCTCGTCCGTCGTCAGGCGGGGACGGTCGAGCGCTGGGCGGCCGCGATCAGGTCGCGCACGGCCTGCTCGTCGCCACGCCGAAGGAGCTCGACCGGATCGGGTTCGCCGTTCACGATCGACTCGAAGAAGGCCTTGCGGTCCTGGTAGGTGGGCAGCGTGCCCTTGGCCCAGCCGCGGACCTCGTTGAGGAGCTCGGCCAAGCGCGCGTACGGCTCGCCGTACTCCTCGGCGATCTCGGCCTTGATGCGCTTGGCCAGCGCCGGGCTGGCGCCCGCGGTGGAGATCGCTATCGCGAGCGGACCGGAGCGGAAGATCGCCGGCAGGATGAAGTTGCAGAGGGGCGGGACGTCGACCACGTTCACCAGCATCGCGCGGCGCTCGGCGTCCTCGTAGATCTGGATGTTCACGTCCGTGTCGCTCGTCGCGGCGATCACCATGAACGTGCCCTCGAGGTCGCTCGGCCCGGCGTAGTCGCGGCGCTCCCACTTGATCGAGCCCTCGGCCGCCAGGTCCCGCAGCGGCTCGATCGCGTCCGGCGCGATCAGGGTCACCTCGCCGTCGCAGACGAGCAGGCCCTCGACCTTCTCGAGGCCGATGTCACCGCCGCCGACCACCACGCAGCGCCGCCCGCTGAGCCGCAGGCAGGCGATGTAGAAGGGCGTGTCGAGCATCCCCTGGACGCACGACTGGTCGCAGATCCCCCTGCGGAGCTGGCAGACGCACTCTTTGCCGGCGTAGGCGTTCGCGGGCATGCCGTTGCAGTGTAGGCAGGCTCAGCCGACCGCCACGCCGCGAAGCAGGCGAGCGTGCCTGCGGAACGCCCGGGCGCTGCGGCGCGCGAGCACGGTCAGGGCCAGCTCCTGGCCCACCAGCCGGGCGCCTTCGCCGTTCAGGTTGTAGCCGGTGGCGCCGCGCAGCGAGCGGTCGCGGCCGAGCAGCGCCTGAGTGTCGACGTAGCCGGCGCCGAGGCGCCCCGCGAGGTCGCGGATGTCCTCGGTCACGCGCTCGTTGACCGGGCCCTGGCGGCGGTTCTCGAAGCAGCGCAGGAACGGTGGCAGGAGCACGAGGTCCGCCTGCGGCCAGACGTCGCCGACCATAAGCAGGAAGTCCTCGTAGGGTTCGATCCCCGGGTAGCGCGCGGCAGGTCGTCCGACCAGCGCCAGCCCGGGGCTCATCGCCCGGTAGCCGGGGAACGCGAGTCTGCCGGCGCGGCGGCCCAGCTCCACCCGCAGCTGCATCATCCGGTCGGTGTCCGGGATCACGATCCAGCGCGTGTAGTTGCCGCCCATCTGGACCGTGATGAGGTCCGGCGGCCCGCTCAGCTTCACCCGGCGGATGAGCGCCTCGCGGTCCGGCAGGTAGTCGAAGTTCACCGCGAAGTAGTGGCCGAATTCCACGCCGATGCCGTGGCTGAGCAGGATCTCGGCGGCGGTCAGCGGGTACCCGGGCGGCCCCTGCGTGTCGTGGGCGAAGTCCATCCGGCGGAAGTTGCAGTCGCCGATGTGGAGGTGGCGCAGAGTGGCCAGGCCCTCGCCGGCCGTGCCGGGCCAGGCGCGGACGAGATCGTCAGCCGGTGGGCCCACCATGGCCCTGTAGGCATGCTTCGCGAGTCGTTTCATGGACGGACGGCTTCCCTGCCGCTCCTCCACTATGCGTCAGCTTTCTGACTAACGCAAACGAGGTACGTCAGCGGCCGCGGCCGAGCACCTTGGCGCCCAGCTTGGCGAGCGGCACCGCGCCCCTGCGCAGCGCGCCCCACTTGTCGGCGTCGCGGCCGTAGAGCAGCTTCGCGGACGCGTCCATCGCCCTGCCGAGCGACTCGTCATAGGGGTGCCACCAGAAGTTCCGCGTGCGCGACGGCTCCCACACCATCTGCTTGATGTTCACGCACTCGTAGAAGCCGAACTTCGAGTGCGCGCGGCCGATGCCGGAGTGCTTCACGCCGCCCCATGCGCACTGGCAGGCGCCGTGGGAATACATGTGGTCGTTGAGCCAGACCATGCCGGCCTCGAGGCGCCGCCCGATGCGCTCGGCCTTGCCCCGGTCGAGCGACCACACGGAGGCGCCGAGGCCGAACTCCGAGTCGTTGGCCAGCGCGATCGCCTCCTCCTCGTCGCGCACGGTCACGATCGGGATCACCGGGCCGAAGATCTCCTCGCGCATGATGCGCATGTCGTGCGTCACATCGGTGAGCACGGCCGGCGCGTAGAAGCGGCCGGAGAAGCCGGTCACCTCGGTGGGGCCGCCGCAGTGAAGTGTCGCTCCGTTGGCCACGGCGTCGTCCACCAGCTCGCGGACCAGCTCGAACTGATCGTCGGAGACCATCGGGCCGATCTCCGTGTCCCAGCCGAGCGGGTCACCCACGCGCAGCTCGCGGGCGCCGTTCACCACGCCCTCGATGAAGCGGTCGGCCACCTCGCGCACCACGTACACGCGCTCGATTCCGGAGCAGGTCTGCCCCGCGTTGGCGAACCCTCCCCAGAGGCAGCCGGAGACCGCGTTCGGGAGGTTGGCGTCGGCCAGCACGATCTGCGCGTCCTTGCCGCCGAGCTCGAGCACGCTGCCCTTCAGGCGCTCGGCGCAGGCGGCGCCGACGCCGCGGCCCACCTCCACCGAGCCCGTGAAGAAGATCTTCGCCACGCTCGACTCGACCAGCGCCTGGCCCACCGCGCCGCCGCCGTGCACGGTCCTCACGAGGCCCTCGGGCAGCCCGGCGCGCTCGAAGATCGTCTGGATGCGCTCGCCGATCAGCGGCGTGAGCGAGGCGGGCTTCAGCACCACGCCGTTGCCGCACATCAGCGCGATCGCCACCTCGCCGAACGGGATCGACCAGGGGTAGTTCCAGGGCGCGATGACGCCCACGACGCCGAGCGGCTCGTACGAGAACCAGGCCTTCTTCTGCTTGAGGAAGATCTGCGGGTTCTTGACGCGCTCGTCGCCGAGGATCTCCTCCGCGTGGTCGGCGATCCAGTGGAGCGCGTCCACGGTGGGCAGCAGCTCCATGACGTAGGCCTCGTTGATCGGCTTGCCCTGCTCGCGGCTCAGCAGCTCGGCGATGCCGTCGAGATCGTCGATGATGGCCTGGGCCGCGCGACGCATGTAGCGGGCGCGGTCGGCCAGGGGCAGCAGGGCCCAGAAGGGCTGGACGCCCGCCACGTCGTCGACGACCGCCTGGACCTCCTCGGCCGCGAGCGTGGGCACCGACCCCACCAGCTCGCCGGTGGCCGGGTTGAACGAGTCGAGCTGGGTGTGGGTGCGCGCCTCCGTCGCCATCGGCGAGGAATTGTCGCGCGTCAGGCGGCGCGACGCGCCCGTAGCGGCAGGCGCGTGTAGACCATGCGGTGGCCGTCCTCGACGGTCTCCACCGTGCGACCGAGCTCCTGCATGAGCTTGAGCATCGGCTCGTTGTGGTCGAGCATCTCGGCCTTCAGGTGCGTGGCGCCGTAGCTCGCGGCGAGGCGCGCGAGCGAGTCGAGCAGCGCCTGGCCCACCCCCTGGCCCTGGTGCGCGTCGTCGACCACCAGTCCGAGCTCGGCCATGCCGGTCTCCACCAGCGCGACGTCGGCCAGGCCGATGATCTCCTCCACGCCCTCGAGCGGCGCCGTGGCGGCGAGCACCAGGCGCTCGCGCGGGTTGTAGAAGGTGAACCGCTGGACGTGGGTCTCATCGATGGCCGGCATCGCCACGAAGAAGCGGCGCAGCCTGGCCTCGGGCGACAGGCGCTCGAGGAACGCGCGGACCCGCGGGGCGTCGCTCGGGCGGGTCAGGCGGAGGCCGATCCGGAGGCCCCCGTCGAGCTCGTGCAGCGTGCCGAGCATGGCGCCGGGGTCGGTGAGATCGTGATTGGGCCGCCTGGGCATTCCAGCGAGGGTGGCATACATGAACTCTTTAGTCCACCGACTTCCGTTGGTTCGTATCCTGGGTCACATGAGGGTTCCGCGGCCCACGGAACATCAGGACAGGCGCGCTGTCGGACTCGCGCTCGGCGGAGCCGTGGCTCTCGGGATAGCCGGCCGCCTGGCCGTCCACGTGGGCGGCGACCTGCCTCACGGCGCCGCGCTCTCGGCACTCGGACGGAGCTTCGTGGCGCTCGGCGCGCCGTGGCTGGCGGTGGCCTGGACGCTCGGCTTCTTCTCCGGCTCGCGCCGCCGCGGCGCCTGGGCCGGCGGGATCGCACTCTCGCTCGGCACGGTGAGCTGGTATCTGCTCACCGTCGTGACGGGCGGCGCCACCGCCGCTCCCTACGCGGTGCCGCTGGCGTTCGCGTGGGGACTGGTCGCGCTGCCCGCGGGCGCGCTGTTCGGCTTCGCGGGCGCGGCCTGGCGGGACGGCAGCGTGGTGGAGCGCGCGTTCGCGGTCGCCGGGCTTGCCGGCGCGCTGGCCGGCGAGGCGCTGCTGCTCGGCCGCGAGTGGACCGGGCGGGCGGCGGGCTTCGCGCTGTACGCCGAGCTGGTCGTGGCGGTGGCGCTCCTGTGGGCGGCGAGGCGCAAGACGCCGCTGCGGCTCACGGTGGCGCTGTTCGCCCTCGCGGTGATCGCGATGGCCGGCGCGGAGCACGCGGTGCGCGACGGCCTGCGGCTCGCCGGCTGGGCCGGCCCCTAGGCGCTCACTGCACCGACTGGAGTCTTTTGGTCGCTATAGCCACCACAAAACTCCAGTCGAGAGGAGGCCTAGCGGCCGCGCAGGCGCCGGATCTCTTCAAGGCGCTCGCGCAGCTCGCCCTCGGCCCCGCGCCCCAGCAGCTCCACGAAGCGCTCCCCCACGGCCTCGACCGGCATGAGCTCCTGCGGCGAGACACCCTCGTCGCGGGCGTGCGGGTAGTCGTAGCCCTCGCCGCGGCCGAGCGCGCGTGCGCCCGGGTAGGCGGTGCTCCTGAGATAGCCCGGCGGCTCCGGCGCCCCGTTCTCCGCGAGCCACGCGGTGGCGCGGCCCAGGGCGCGCTTCACGCTGTCGGACTTCGGCGCAAGCGACAGGTAGATCGCCGCCTCCGCGAGGTTGAACGCGCACTCGGGCATCCCCACGTGCTCCACGGCATGCGCCGCCGCAACCGCGATGGTGAGCGCGTTCGGGTCCGCCACGCCGATGTCCTCGC
The DNA here is from genome assembly GCA_035572055.1 of Thermoleophilaceae bacterium. GTDB lineage: Bacteria > Actinomycetota > Thermoleophilia > Solirubrobacterales > Thermoleophilaceae > JAICJR01. The sequence continues at coordinate 5,261 of DATNBJ010000145.1, forward strand.
TGGCGAGGATCACCATGCGGCGCGCGATGAAGCGCGGGTCCTCGCCGCCCTCGAGCATCTCCACCAGGTAGAGCATCGAGGCGTCCGGGTCCGAGCCCCGGGTGGCCTTGATCCACGCCGAGATCGTGTCGTAGTGGCGGTCGCCGCCCTTGTCGTAGAGCAGCGCCTTCCGCTGGAGCGCGTCCTCGGCGTGACGCAGCGTGACGGTGTCGCCGCCGGCCGTCTCGCAGGCGACCTCCAGCGCGGCCAGCGCGATCCGCGCGTCGCCGCCGGCCCGCGCCGCCAGGAACTCGAGTGCGTCGTCGTCGACCGGCGGAGCGTCGGCGAGGCCGCGCTCGTCGCCGAGCGCCCGCCGCAGGAGCGCCAGCACGTGGGCGTCCTCCAGCGCGCGGAACTCGTAAACCGTGCAGCGCGACAGGAGCGCCGAGTTCACCTCGAAGTACGGGTTCTCGGTGGTGGCCCCCACCAGCGCGACGAGCCCCTCCTCCACCGCCGGCAGCAGCGCGTCCTGCTGCGCCTTGTTGAAGCGGTGGATCTCGTCGAGGAAGAAGATCGTGCCCTCATGCGAGGTGCGCCGCCGGTGCTCCGCGCGCTCGAGCACGTCGCGGACCTCCTGGCGGCCGGCGTTGACGGCCGACGCCTCCTCGAACGCGGCGCGCGAGTTCAGCGCGAGCAGCCGCGCCAGCGTGGTCTTGCCGGTGCCCGGCGGGCCGTACAGGATCATCGAGTGAGGCTTGCCCTCCTCGAGCGCGGTGCGCAGCGCCGAGCCCTCACCGAGCAGGTGCTCCTGACCGATGAACTCGCTGAGCGAGGAGGGACGCATGCGGACGGCAAGCAGCTGTTCCTCGCGGGGCACGGACGTGCGGCCGCGCGGCGACTCGTCGGTCTGGAAAAGTTGCTCCACAAGCCAAGTTTGGCAGCCCCGGCGGCTGCCTCACAGCCCCTCCATATACGCAGCGCCCGTGCCTGAGTCGGCAGATCTAGAGCGGCGAACCACCGAGCTGCTCCAGCGCCTGATCCGCTTCAACACGGTCAATCCGCCCGGCAACGAGCAGGCGGCGCAGGAGTTCCTGAAGGAGCTGCTCGAGGCTGCGG
>DATNBJ010000146.1:0-14808 GCA_035572055.1 Thermoleophilaceae bacterium
CCGCTGGTGCCGTCGAACAGCCTCTTCCTGCTCTGGATGATCCTCGGCTACATGGTCGTGACGAGCATCCTGATCGTCAGCCTGGGGCGGCTCGGCGACATGTTCGGCCGCGTCAAGATCTACAACCTCGGCTTCCTGATCTACACGGTCGCGTCGCTGCTCCTGGCGGTCGACTGGATGACGGGCCGCGCGGGCGCGAGCTACCTGATCGGCTTCCGGATCGTCCAGGGCATCGGCGGCGCCTGCCTGCTGGCCAACTCCGCGGCGATCATCACCGACGCCTTCCCCTCGAACCAGCGTGGAATGGCGCTCGGGATCAACAACATCGTGGGCGTCAGCGGGATGTTCATCGGCCTCGTGCTGGGTGGCCTGCTCGGGCCGATCGACTGGCGGCTCGTGTTCCTCATCTCCGTGCCGGTCGGGATCATCGGCACCGTCTGGGCGTACCTGAAGCTCGAGGAGCGCAGCCAGCCGCGGCCCACCACGATCGACTGGGCGGGCAACGTCACCTTCGCGCTCGCCCTCCTCGCGGTGATGGTCGCCATCACCTACGGCATCCGCCCCTACGGCGGGCATCCCACCGGCTGGATGAGCCCACGCGTGCTGGCGCTGCTCGCCGGCGGGGTGGCGCTGACCGTGGCGTTCGTCGTGGTGGAACGGCGGGTGGCGGAGCCGATGTTCCGGCTGCCGCTCTTCCGCATCAGGGCGTTCAGCTTCGGCACGCTCTCCACCTTCCTGTCCGCGGTGGCGCGCGGCGGCCTGATGTTCATGCTGATCATCTGGCTCCAGGGCATCTGGCTGCCCGAGCACGGCTACAACTTCACGAACACGCCGCTGTGGGCGGGCATCTACATGCTGCCGCTCACGATCGGAATGCTGATCGCGGGGCCCATATCGGGAATCCTGTCGGATCGTTTCGGCGCCCGCCCATTCGCCACCGGCGGGATGCTGGGCGCGGCGCTCAGCTTCGTTCTGCTCCTCCTGCTGCCCACCGACTTCCCCTACCCGGCGTTCGCCGCGATCCTCGGGCTCACCGGGATCTCCATGGGCCTGTTCGCCTCGCCCAACCGGGCCGCGGTGATGAACAGCCTGCCGCCGGGTGACCGCGGCGCCGGCGGCGGCATGAACCAGACCTTCCAGAACTCCGCGCAGGTGATCTCGATCGGGATCTTCTTCACGTTGATGATCGCCGGGCTGGCGGCCACGCTGCCGCACGCGATGGCCAGCGGCCTCGAGGCGCACGGCGTCCAGCACGCGACCGCCGAGCGCGTGGCCCACCTGCCGCCGATCTCGATCCTGTTCGCGGCCTTCCTCGGCTACAACCCGATCCAGCACCTGCTCGGCCCGCACGCGCTGGCCGCGCTGTCGGCGCACGACCGGGCCGTGGTCACCGGCCCGTCGTTCTTCCCGCACCTCATCTCCGGGCCCTTCCGCACCGGCCTGCACGAGGCGTTCACGTTCGCGATCCTCGCCTGCCTCGTTGCCGCCGCGGCGTCGCTCTTGCGCGGCGGCCGCTACGAGCATGCCGAGGAGCCGGCGCGGGTGCGTCTCGTCACCCCGATCAAGGAGAAGACACATGCTCGTTGAGTGGTACGGCCAGTCGGCGTTCCGGCTCGAGGCCGACGGCAAGACCGTGGCGATCGACCCGTTCGGCGACGTGTCCGGGCTCGCCTCGCGCGGCATCCACTTCGACTACCCGCCCATCGAGGGCCTGTCCGCCGACCTGCTGCTCGTCACCCATGAGCACGGAGACCACAACGGCGTGGAGGCCGTTGGCGGCGACCCGGTGGTGCTGCGCTCGAAGGCCGGCACGTTCGAGTCGCCGGTGGGGGAGGTCGTCGGGATCGCATCGGAGCACGATCCCACCGCCGGCACGCAGCGCGGCCCCAACACGATCTACGTGTTCGAGCTCGGCGGCGTTCGCGTCAGCCACTTCGGCGACTTCGGCCAGACGGCGCTCCGCGACGAGCAGGCCGAGGCGATCGGCACGGTCGACATGCTCATGATCCCGGTGGGGGCGGGGCCGACGATCGGGCCCGAGCAGGCCGACGACATCTCGCGCCGCCTCGGCGCGCGCTGGATCGTCCCGATGCACTACCGCACCGAGCGAATCGGCTTCCTCGATCCGCCCGACGCGTTCCTCGAGCGGATGCCGCATGTGCACCGGCTCGATGCGCCGAGCTTCGACACGGCCGCTCTCCCCGATGAGAGCCCGCTGGTGGTCCTGCCTAAAGCCCCGTAGGATTGACGCCGATTACTTCGGTAGCTAACGTTTCGGTACCGTAGCAATCACCGCGGGCGGGGTACCGCGCCCGGAGAGGACTCCCTTCATGGCCGCAGCAGCAAAGATCGACGCCCGCGTCTGGCGCATCAGCATGGTCGTGATCCTCGGATCGATCATGTCGATCCTCGACACGACCATCGTCAACGTGGCGCTCGAGACCCTCGGCCGCGACCTCCACTCGACCGTCTCCGAGATCCAGTGGGTCGTGACCGGCTACATGCTGTCGCTGGCCGCCGTGATTCCCGTCACCGGCTGGGCCGCCCGCCGCTTCGGGGCGAAACGCGTCTACGTCCTCTCGCTGATCCTCTTCACCGCCGGCTCGGCGCTCTGCGGGCTCGCCAACTCCACCGAGCAGCTGATCATCTTTCGCGTGCTCCAGGGCGTGGGCGGCGGCATGATCCTGCCGATCGGCCAGCTGATGATGGCCGACGCCGCCGGGCCCGAGCGCATGGGCCGCGTGATGAGCATCGTGGCGGTGCCGGCCATGCTGGCGCCGATCCTCGGCCCGACGATCGGCGGCCTGATCCTCGACAACGCGAGCTGGCAGTGGATCTTCTACGTGAACCTGCCGGTGGGAGTGATCGCGGTGATCGCCGCGCTGCGCATCCTGCCGAGCGTGAAGCCCGGGAAGGTCGATCCGCTCGACGTGCGCGGCCTCGCCCTCATGGCCACCGGCCTGCCGCTGCTCACCTACGGGCTCGCCGAGATCGGCGTCACCGGCAGCTTCAGCTCCACCAAGGTCTGGCTGCCGCTGATCCTGGGCGCGGTGCTGATCGTGACCTTCGTGTTCCACGCGCTGCGCGCGAAGTTCCCCTTGCTCGACCTGCGGCTCTACAAGCGCGCCACGTTCGCCTCCGCGTCGTTCGCGATGTTCTGCCTCGGCGCCGCGCTGTTCGGCTCGATGATCCTGCTGCCGCTCTACTGGCAGGGCATCCGCCACGAGAGCGTGGTCGACACCGGCCTGCTCACCGCGCCGCAGGGCCTGGGCATCGCGCTCGTCATGCCGCTGGCCGGCAAGCTCACCGACCGCCTCGGCGGCGGCCCGCTGGCGCTGTTCGGGGTCATCTTCACCACGATCGCGACGATCCCGTTTGCGCTGATCGGCGCCCACACCTCGATCGAGTGGCTGTCGGTGGCGATGTTCCTCCGCGGCATGGGCATCGGCTTCGCGTTCATGCCGGCGATGGCCGCCGCGTTCGCGTCGCTGGAGCGCTCCGAGCTTCCCCATGCCACCCCGCAGCTCAACGTGCTCCAGCGGGTGGGCGGCTCGATCGGCACGGCAGTGCTGGCCGTGGTGCTCCAGCGCGCGATGGTCGGGGCGCACACCCTGAACGCCGCCGCCGACGCCTACGGCACTGCCTTCCTGTGGTCAGCCGGGCTCAGCGCCCTGGCGATCATCCCCTGCGTGATCCTCATGCGCGCCGAGCGCAGGGCGCGGCTGGAGAAGGGCGCGCAGGCGGTGGCGGACGCCGAGACGATGGCCGAGGCGGTGGCGGCATGACCACCGTCCAGGCCAAGGACCGCGCCCAGGTGCTCGACGAGCTCGGCCAGTCGTTCAGGGCGGTGACCGCCGCGGTGCGGCGGCTGAAGGGCCGCGAGACGCAGAAGCCGGGCGAGCTGAGCCACGCGCAGTACGGCCTGCTGTTCGGGCTGGCGCTCGGCGGCGAGATGTCGGCCGGCGAGCTGGCTCTGTCGGCGGACGTGTCGCCGGCAACGGTCACGCAGATGCTCGAGGCGCTCGAGGCCGCCGGCCTCGTGAAGCGCGAGCGCTCCGAGCGCGACAAGCGTGTGGTGCTCACCTCGCTCACCAAGCACGGCGAGTCGCTGGTGGACGCGCGCCGCGCCCGCTACGAGCCGCTCTGGCGCGCGGCCCTCGAGGAGTTCAGCGAGAAGGAGCTGGCCACCGCCGCAGCGGTGCTCGACCGCCTCCACGATCTCTTCGATCAGCTGGCCGCTTAGACTGAACGACCGTGAGCGAACGGTCGCTTCTCGACCACATCGACGACCTGGTGGAGGAGGAGCACCGCCTCCGGGCGGAGTCATCCCAGGGGCGTCTCGACGACGAGGGCCACAAGCGGCTTCAGGCGATCCAGGGCGAGCTCGACCGCTGCTGGCAGCGGCTGCGCCGGCGCCGCGCCAACCCGGACGCGCCGGAGAACATCGATCCGGTGCCGTTCCCGCCCAACGATCTGGACGGGCCCGATCCCGAGCCGCCGCACCTCGAGCATGGCGTGCACGACGACGTTCCGTCGCCGGATCCCGACGTCCCCCGCGACATTCCGTAGCCGAGCCGGCACCCTCAGCCCCGAGTGTCAGCGCCGAGCTGGAACGGTGGCTGAAGAGCGAGGGCGACAAGACGCTCGGCGGCCTGATCGACCTGGTCGAGGAGAAGAGCTTCGCGCTCGTCTTCATCCTGCTTCTCGGCGTGCCGGCGCTGCCGCTCCCCACCGGCGGGGCCACTCACGTGTTCGAGATCATCGCCGTGCTCGTGGCGCTCCAGCTGATCGCCGGCCGCGACCAGATCTGGCTGCCGGAGCGCTGGCGCCGGATCGAGCTCGTGGGCCCGAACCGCGAGCGCTTCCTGCGCGGCCTGCTGCGGTTCATCCGCTTCCTCGAGCGCTTTTCGAAGCCGCGCTTCAGGCTCCTCTTCGACCATCGGCTGAGCAACGCGGTGTTCGGCGTGGTGGCGGCGGCCGGCTCCGTGGCGGCGTTCGTCGCTCCCCCGTTCAGTGGGCTCGACACGCTGCCGGCGCTCGGGGTGGTCGTGGTCTCGCTCGGCGTCCTGCTCGAGGACATCCTCCTGGTGCTGCTCGGGTTGATCCTGATGGCCGCGGGCGTGATCCTCGAGATCGTGCTCGGCCGGGCGGCGGTGAAGGGGATCAGCAGCCTGTTCTGAAAGGAGGGTTCGACGTGGACATGGGTCTCACTGACAAGTTGGCCGTCGTGACCGGCGCGAGCAAGGGAATCGGTCTCGCGACAGTGCGCGCGCTGGTGGGGGAGGGCGCCACGGTGGTCGCCGGCTCGCGCAGCTCCAGTCCGGAGCTCGAGGAGCTGGCGGGCGTGCACTCGGTGAAGGTCGACCTGTCCACACCCGACGGCCCGCAGCGGCTCGTGGACGCGGCCCGCGAGGTTGGCGCCGTCGAGGTGCTCGTCAACAACGTGGGTGCGGTCACGCCCCGGCTCGAGGGGTTCCTGGCCGTGACCGAGGACGATTGGCTCGCGTCACTGAACCTCACCTTCCTCGCCGCCGTGCGAACCACTCGCGCCGCGCTGCCGAACATGCTCGCCGCCGGACGCGGCAGCATCGTGAACGTCAGCTCGGTGAACGCGTTTCTGGCCGACCCCGTGGTGATCGACTACAGCGCCGCCAAGGCTGCGCTGTCGAACTTCACGAAGGCGCTTTCCCAGGAGCTCGGCCCGCGGGGCATCCGCGTCAACTCCGTGAGTCCCGGTCCCGTGTCGACGGCGCTGTGGCTTGGCGACGAGGGCGTGGCCGCCACGGTTGCGCAGGCGCAGGGAGGTAGTCCCGATGCGGTTGCCGAGGCGGCGGCCGGCCAGATGGCGACAGGCCGCTTCACCACACCGGCGGAGGTTGCCGACCTCGTCGTGCTGCTCGCGAGCGAGCGTGCCGGCAACGTGACGGGCTCGGACTTCCTGATCGACGGAGGTCTGGTCAAGACCCTCTGACCACCCGGTCTCCGTCGGGACGCGTTAGCTAACTCCGAGACTTGCGCTCTGGAAAGCGCTCCAGCCCGTCATCCGGGATGGGGTCCCAGGGCGCCGCGTAGTCCACGAAGGCGCGCCAGCTCGGGCGTACCCCCGGGTCGCCGTCGAAGGCGCCGAGGCGAATGCTCATCTGGGTGGGATCGTCCGGATTGCGGCTGAACAGGTGGGCGCCGCACTCGCTGCAGAAGCACTTCTCGAAGCCGCCGTCCGGATGGCGCCAGGCCTTCACCAGCTCCTCGCCCTGGAGGAGGCGGAACGTGCGCCCGTCGATTCGCGCCTGCACCGACGAGCCGGTGCCGGTCCGGCCCTGGCAGCGGGTGCAGTGGCAGTAGCCGGCGGCGTGCACGGGCTCGCTCAGCTCGAAACGGACGCCGCCGCACAGACAGCCGCCGCTGGTGGATGGATCGGGCATGGCTGGAGACTAGGCTGCCGGGCGTGTTCGAGAGGGTCACGTTGCGGACCTCCGACGTGCCCGCGGCCGAGGCCTTCTACGGCACGGTGCTGCCGGGACTCGAGCGGTTGTGGATCGTCGCCGGCTCGCCTCCCACGGCGCGCCTGCACCTCGGCTTCTCGGCGCCGTCGCGTGCGGACGTGGACGAGTTCTGGCGAATCGGCGCCGCCGCGGGCTATCCGAGCGACGGCGAGCCCGGGCCGCGGCCCCAGTACGGGCCCGATTACTACGGCGCGTTCCTGCTCGACCCCGACGGCAACAGCGCGGAGGCGATGCACAACCGCTTCGAGCGCGGCCGGGCGGAGATCGATCACCTGTGGATCCGGGTGTCGGACCTCGGCGCCTCGCGGGCGTTCTACGAGGCGGTGGGGTCGTCAGCCGGCTTCGCCCCGGCGTGGACGCACGACGATCCGCCGCGGGTGGGCTTCCAGGGCGACGGCCCGGGCAGCTTCTCGATCGTGCTCGATGGTCAGCCGACGACCGGCGCGCGGATCGCCTTCGCGGGCGCGCGGGCGCGCGACTTCGCGCTCGATCCCGACGGCAACGAGGTTGGCGTGGTCGCTTAGCTCGCGTGGGCCGTCCGGTGGACGAGCCCGGTCGTGCACGTGGTCGCGACCTGCTTGCTCTTCAGCGTGATGTCGAACGTCCCGTATGCGCGCCGCCTCCCGACGCGCCCGGTGAAAGCGCCCGTGCCGGTCGAGCTCGATCTTGAGGCTGGGAGCCCGGCCGGATGTAGGCGTACCATGCCCGCCTCGTGAGCCTGGCCCGCCACAATGGGGATGTCTCGTTCTGGTACGCGAGCACCGCCACGCCGACTCCTCGACCGCCGCTGCCCGGCGACCGAGAGGCCGACGTCTGCATCGTCGGGGCGGGGTTCACCGGGCTGTGGACCGCGTACTACCTGAAGCGTGCGCGACCCGAGCTCGAGATCGTCGTGCTCGAGCGGGAGTTCGCGGGGTTCGGCGCGTCCGGGCGCAACGGGGGCTGGCTGTCGGACCGCTTCGCCACGCCGCGCGACCAGATGGCCAAGACGCACGGCCGCGAGCAGGTGCTCGCGCTCCAGCGCGCCATGCAGGCCACGGTGGACGAGGTGATCGAGGTGTGCGCGGCCGAGGGGATAGAGGCGAGCATCGTGAAGAACGGGCTGCTGCTGGTGGCGCGCGGGCCTTCGCAGGCCGCTCGGCTTCGCGGCCACGCGGAGGCCGACCGCGCTTGGCAGAACGAAGTCGTCGAGCTGGACCAGGGCGAGCTCGAAGGCCGCCTGCGGGTGACCCGGGGGATGGCCGGCATCTGGAGCCCGCACTGCGCGCGGATCCAGCCGGCGAAGCTCGTCCAGGGACTGGCTGCGGCGGTGGAGCGGCTCGGCGTCGAGATCTACGAGGGCACAACCGTGAGCGAGGTCGTGCCCGGCGAGGCGCGCGCGGACCACGGGACCGTGCGCGCGCCCAAGGTGCTCACCTGTCTCGAGGGCTTCACCGCGTCGCTGCGCGGCCGGCGGCGCACCTGGCTTCCGCTCAACTCCGCGATCGTCGCCACCGCGCCGCTGCCGCAGGAGGTCTGGGACCAGATCGGCTGGCAGAACGCCGAGCTGCTCGGCGACCTCGCGCACGCGTACATGTACGCGCAGCGGACGGCGGACGGGCGGATCGCGTTCGGCGGCCGCGGCGTGCCGTACCGCTTCGGGTCGCGGACAGACACGAACGGCGTCACGCAGGAGAAGACGATCAGGCAGCTCGTCGGGCTGCTCCACGAGTTCTTCCCGGCGGCGAGACAGGTGCCGATCGAACACGCCTGGTGCGGGGTACTTGGCGTGCCGCGCGACTGGTCGCCCACCGTCCGCCTCGACCGCGCGACGGGGCTCGGCATCGCCGGTGGCTACGTGGGCCACGGCGTGGCCACCGCCAACCTCGCGGGACGCACGCTCCGCGACCTCGTCCTCGGCGAGGACACCGAGCTCACGCGTCTGCCCTGGGTGGGGCGCAGCGCGCGCGCCTGGGAGCCCGAGCCTCTGCGCTGGATCGCCACGCGGGTGGTCTACGGGCTCTATCGCACGGCGGATCGGCTCGAGTCACGCAGCGACAGCGGCCGGACGAGCGCGCTGGCCAAGCTGGCCGACCGCGTGGCCGGCCGCTGACCGCGTACCCTCAGGGACATGTGTCGCAACATCCGCACGCTCTACAACTTCGAGCCGGCGACGACGGATGACGAGATCCGCGCCGCCGCTCTTCAATACGTACGCAAGGTCAGCGGCTTCACCAAGCCCTCGCAGGCCAACGAGGAGGCGTTCAACCGCGCGGTCGACGAGGTGGCCCACGTCACGGGTCACCTGCTCGACGCGCTGGTGACGAACGCGCCTCCGAAGGACCGCGAGGTCGAGGCCGAGAAGCGCCGCGCCCGCTCCGCCGAGCGCTACGCCGCCTAGCCGCTTGCAAGAGGTCGAGATCCGGGGCGACACGATCCGCCTCGGTCAGCTTCTGAAGCTCACCGGCATGGTGGGCAGTGGGGGCGACGCCCGGGAGCTGCTCGCGTCGGGCGACGTGCTTGTGAACGGCGAGCCGGAGGAGCGGCGCGGCCGTCAGCTGCATCCCGGTGACGTCGTCGCGGTGGGCGACGTCAGCCTGCGGGTGGGCCCGCGGCCTCAACCAGGGCGCTGATCAGCTCGACCCCCTGAGCGCGGCTGAGCCCGCCCTCGTGGACGAGCGAGCGCCAGGTGGCGAAGCTCGTTCCGTGGCGCAGGGCCGCGGCAAGCGTGCGGCGGCGCCGCCGGCCCCGCGCAAGGACTGTGACCACGTCGTCGTAATACGTCGCCATCGATTGCATCGCCGATTGGACGACCGGCATGTCCATGTCGCGGTAGACGCGGGTCCACATCTGCTCGGTCAGCTCGAAGTACGCAAACAGCTCGTCGAGTGCCATCGCCAGGCGCTCGTGCGGATCCTCGACGGCTCGCCAGGGCGCCGGATCGGGGTAGGGGTTGGCCTCCACGTAGTGCGACGAGCACGCCGCGAAGAGGTCGGCCTCGGTGGGGAAGTGCCGGTACACGGTGTGCCGCTGGACCCCTGCCCGCTCGGCCACGGCGCTGATCGTGGTGTGCGCCGGGCCCACGGTGCCGTGCAGCTCCACCGCGGCCTCGGTGATGCGGCGCCGCGTGTCGGCCATGTCCTCCGCGCGCTTCTTCAATCGGTATGTGCGCTTTTCGTTGCTCACAGGTGTTCTCCCAAAGCTTGACACACATCAGGCGGACGTGTACGGTGCGCTTTCATAGTACACCACTGTTCTACGAAAGGAAGTTCAATGCAAGTTGTCTCGACACGTGATTTGGCGCTGGGCGAGGGTTGGGTCGACAGCGACGCCGAGCGTTGCCGCGTCCGCTTCACCTTCCCGATCAACGCCGCCACCGGCGCCGACGACAGCGCCGTCGTCTACTTCGAGCTCGAGCCCGGCAAGCGGCTCGCGACCCACACCGACAGCGCCGAGGAGATCCTCCACATCGTCTCCGGCACCGCCATCGCGTACGTGGGCGACGAGAGCGGACGCGTGCAGGCCGGCGACCTCGCCGTCGTCCCGGCGCTCGTGCCGCACGGGCTCGAGAACATCGGCGAGGACACCGTGCGCGTCGTCGGCTTCTTCACCGAGTCCGAGATCGAGTCGGTGTTCAGCGAGCCGGTGCAGCCGGTGGACGCGACCGTGATCCAGCAGCACGAGATCACCGCGGCAGCGCTGGCGGCGTGATGCCACGGGTGCGGTAACAGGCGGGAAGGTCCCGGGTGGGGGCCTTCCCGCCGATGGGGCTCGCGCGGGAGAATGCGCCGCGTGAGCGAGCTGTACCTGGATCTCGACGACAGGCGGATCCAGATGACCTCCGACAGCCTCAGAGCCGAGCAGCTGATCGCGCTCGCGGCGATGCTCGTTCCGGGGCCGGATAGGCCAAGCGACCTCTAACCGGCGCGCCCGCGAAATCGGTTCCCTACAGTTCCGCGGACGATGCGGCGGGCGGGAGTCCTGGCGACATTGCTGTGCGCGCTTGCGTTCCAGGCAGCGCCGGCGAACGCGGTGGTCGGTGGTCAGCCGGCCGCCCCCGGCACGTTCCCGTACGTGGGCAACATCCTCATCGGCGGCGCGTTCGGCTGCACCGGCACGTTGATCTCGCCGCAGTGGGTTCTCACGGCCGGGCATTGCGGATCGGTGACGGGTGCCGCGGGTGTGCCCACTCCGGTCGCGTGGCCGGCGCCCTTCTACACGGTGCAGCTCGGCAGCGTGTACGCCGACGGCACCGGCGCTGAGACGCACTCGGTCTCGCAGGTGGTCGTCGACAGCGACTACATCGTGACCAACGGAGTCGGCAACGACGTGACGCTGCTCAAGCTCGACAAGCCGTCCACGATCGCGCCCATGAAGATCGCCGCCACGGCCGACAAGCCGAGCTGGGCGGCGGGTGTTCTTGCCACGATCGCCGGCTTCGGCCTCACCTCCGAGAACGGCGACGCGCCCGCGCAGATGCAGTACGCGCAGGTGCCGATCACCACCGACGCCTACTGCGCGAACGCCTATCCGAACGGCCTCACGCCCAACGACGGCGGCTTCGACGCCAGCACCATGATCTGCGCCGGCTACCCGCAGGGCGGCACCGACACCTGCCAGGGCGACTCGGGCGGACCGCTGCTCGTGAGCGTGCCCGGCGGGGCGCTTCGACTCGTGGGCGCCACGAGCTTCGGCGACGGTTGCGCCCAGGCCGGCAAGCCGGGCGTCTACGCGAAGGTTGCCGAGGGCCCGATCCGCACCTTCATCCAAGGCTTCGTGCCTGATGCGTTCGCATCGGCCGGATCGTCGGACACGGCGCAGCGGCAGAGCGATTCCGCTGCGCCGCTGCCGACGAGCGTGCTCGGCGCGACCAAGGCCAAGCCGACCGCCAAGAGGAAGGCCGCGAAGAAGAAGCGCCACAGGGCGAAGCACCGCGCGAAGCACAAGAAGAAGCACGCGGCGAAGAAGCACGCGGCGAAGAAGAAGCGTCACCACCGGTAAATCCGCGTCCGAAGCGGCCGGCAACCCGCGGCTCAGAGCCGAAGTTCTAGTCCGCGGCGCGCAGCAGCCGCCGGTAGCGGACCATGGTCGGGTGCTGCATGTCCCCGTGCGTCTGGGTGCGCAGCGACGCCACCTTCTCGCGGTGGTACCGGCTCGACAGGCTCTCGGCGTGGCCGATCACGTTGCGGACCAGGATCCCGTAGTGGTCCTTCAGCCAGAGCGTGAGTCTGATCGAGGCCCGCAGCTGCCTGGCGTCGCCCATCACCTGCGCGTCGCTCGTGCCCACGTGCTCGATGCCGATCGCGGTCCAGTTCAGCCCGACCGTGTGGCGGCACATGATCGTCGTGGGGACGACCTCGTAGATCGTGCCGTCGCGATCGACGATGAAGTGCGAGCAGACCTGCGGGAGCTCGTGCAGCTCGACATCGGGGACGTCGGAGGCGAAGGTGTTCCACGCCGAGCTGAAGCTGTCGGTCGCCGTCACGTGCTCGACGATCACCTTCGGGTTGCGCAGGTGGTAGTCGTCGATTCCGTAGTGGCGCCGCGCGTAGCGGGCCATCTCGTGCTTGCGCCCTGCCGGGAAGGGGATCCGCTTCTGGACGATCGCGGGCCGCGGGGCCGCCGCGAGTTGCGGCGCGGACACCGCGAGCAGCATCGATAGGCCAAGGGCAAGCACCGGCCATCACGATGCCATACCGTTCCCTCAGTCGACGAGGGGAGAGGGTTAATGGAAAGCTGGGACATCCGCTCGCTTGCTCTGGAGCCGCATCACCCGCAGGTGCTGCGCTCGGACGACGAGACCCGCGTGATCGCCATCAATCTGCCGGGCGGCGACGAGCTGCAGGAACACCAGGTGCACGAGCGCGCCTATGTGGTGGTGGTGGACGGCGAGGTGGAGATCGTCCAAAACGGCGCTTCGCAGGCCGCCGGTCCCGGCTTTCTCGCCCATTTCGAGCCGAAAGAGCGGCACGAGGTGCGGGCCAAGAGCGATTCGCGACTGCTGCTGATCCTCTCTCCGTGGCCGGGCGAGGGGCACCCGAGCCGGCGCGACGGCTAACTCCGAACGATCTTGAAGCTGAGCCGGCGGGGGCCGGATGCGGTGACGCCGGGGTTGCTGGCGATCAGGGTGGCGCGGTAGCGGCCGGGCCCCAGTCCGCGGCGGCCGAGCTTGCCGGACCACTTCTTTATGTTGGCTCCGGCCACGCCTGTCTGGGCGAAGGCGCCGACCTTCACGTAGCGCGTGCAGTGCCGGCCGCGGCGGTTGCGCCGTGACGGCCTGCGGCAGCTTCGGCCCACCCTGCGGCCCGCGGCGGGCCGCTCGATCCTGAAGAGGACGCGCGCGGCCTTCGTGAGCGAGTAGGAGAAGCTCGTGCCTCGCTTCGTCGCCTTGACCACCTTCTCGGCCGCGCCCTTGGGGTCGACCGCGAAGACGCGGTTGCTCAGCCGCGCCGAGAGGAAGCGGGGGGCGACCGCGGTGGTGATTCCCGGCTGGGGCTGCCCCGGGGTGGTCACCGAACCGCCCGGCGGCGCGGCGTCGACGGCACGGAAGAAATGGAGCACCTGATCACCGCCGGTGGCATAGACGGAACCGCCATCGGGGCTCACCACAACGCCGTCCGCAGACAGCAGGGGCGTGCCCGGCAGATCGCCGCAACCCTGCGAGGCGTCGTTGGCAAGGCAGCCGTCCCAGACGAGTTGGCCGCCCGGCTTCCGGACGAAGAAGTGCGAGAGCGACCCACTGCTGGTCGCCGTGGCGTACAGGGAGTCGCCGCCCGGGCTCATGGCGAGGCTGTGCACGCCCTCCAGCGGCGCGGCGGGCAGGTCGACGCAGCCCTGAGAGTCGTCGTTTGCCAGGCAGCCGTCCCAGACGAGCTGGTCGTTGTCCACGAAGAAGTGGGAAACAGAGGAGCTCCCGGCGGAGGCGACGTAGACCGACTTGCCGTCGGGGCCGACCGCGACCCCGGAGGCGCCGTTGAGAGGGGTGTTCGGCAGGTCGACGCAACCCGGCGAGCCGTCGCTCGCCCAGCAGCCGCGGTACGTGAGTTGGCCCTGCGGCTTCTGCACGAGGAACTGCGAGACGGAGTTGCTCCCGAGGGAGGCGACGTAGACCCAGTTGCCGTCCGGGCTGACCGCGACCGACATCGCGTTTGACAACGGCGCGCCCGGCAGATCGCCGCAGCCACGTGTGGCGTCGTTGCTGAGGCAGCCGTCGTAGGCGAGCTTGCCGCCGCCCTGCACAAAGAAGTGCGAGATCGAGCCGCTGCTGGACGACACGACGTAAACCGAGTTGCCGTCCGGGCTCACGGCGACGCCGGTGGCAGTGGTCAACGGGGTGCCAGGGAGATCGCCGCAGCCGAACCTCGCGTCGTCCGAGAGACAGGCGTCGTATTCGAGCCGGCTGGTAAGCGGGTTGACGTTGAAATGCCCGACCGAGTTGTAGGAGGACGAGGTGATGTAGACGGACCTGCCGTCCGGGCTGATGGCCGTCGCCGCGCCGCCGTCCAGCGCATGGCCCGAGACGATGCTGCAGTACCCCGACGCGTCTATTCCGAGGCAACTCTCGAAGCTGAGTTGCCCGCCCGGCTTCGTGACGGTGAAATGGGACACGTCGTCGGAGGCCGAGCCCATGACGTAGAGCGAGCTGCCATCGGGACTCACGGCCAGGCCCGCCGCGACGCTCAGCGGCGTTCCCTTCACGTCCACGCAGCCCTGGGACGCGTCGTCGCCGAGGCAGCCGTCGTAGCCGATCTGGCCGGCGGCGCCGGCGCCGGCCGGCAGGCCGAGCAGCGCAATGGCCGCAATCAGCGGGGCGAGCAGCAACCGCGGTGAGATCATGAGCCAACGGTCCCGCGCCCATGCGCCTGCCGGAACCCCCAACAGGGGTGGCATCGGCCACCCTGTCGGAACCTCGCCCGGCGCGACCGTTCATAATCCTCAGTTAGTGGACCCCTCCCGCAAGCGCCGGGTCCGGCTGGTCGTAGCGCTCACCGCAGCCGTCCTTCTCGCCGGAGCCCTCATATACACGAGCTTCAGCTCCGCCACCGAGGCGAAGCAGCCCTCGCAGGTCGTGGGGCACATCGACCAGGGCCAGTCGCTCCAGCTCACCGGCAAGGTGGTGAACGGCTCGGTCCAGCGCAGCGGCGACACGCTGCACTTCCGGATCGCGGATCGCAACGGCAGCGGTCCCTCGCTGCCGGTTGTCTACACGGGCGAGGTGCCCGATCCGTTCCGCCAGGGGCGCGAGGTGATCGTCTCGGGATCGGTCCACGACGGCACGTTCATCGGCAAGCGCGACTCGCTGATCACGAAGTGCCCGTCGAAGTTC
>DATNBJ010000147.1:0-6126 GCA_035572055.1 Thermoleophilaceae bacterium
CGGAGGAGACGCCCAAGGCCGAGGCCGCCGCCGCTGCGACGGAGGAGAAGCCGAAGCCCGCCACCACGCGCAAGGCGCCGGCCAAGCCGCGCCAGCCGCGGGCCAAGAAGGAGACCGAGGATGGCTCATAAGAAGGGGCTCGGGTCGAGCCGCAACGGCCGTGACTCGAACGCCAAGCGCCTCGGCGTGAAGGTGTTCGCCGGCCAGGCGGTGACCGGCGGCGAGATCATCGTTCGCCAGCGCGGCACCAAGTTCCATCCGGGCGACGGCGTGGGGATCGGGAAGGACGACACGATCTTCGCCAAGCGCGCGGGCAAGGTCGATTTCAAGACCACCCGCCGCGGCCGCGTGATCTCGGTTCTCGAAGCCGACTGACCCGGAAAGCCGGCGGTCGCGAAGGGTTCGCAGCCGCCGAACGCGGGCGAAGCCGAGAGAGGGACCGCTAGGTTTCCAACATGACCTACTCGATGGTGGCCCGCGACCAGTCGACGGGCCAGCTCGGGGTGGCCGTGCAGTCGCACTACTTCTCGGTCGGGTCGATCGTGACCTGGGCCGAGCCGGGCGTGGGCGCGGTCGCCACCCAGTCGTTCGCCGAGCCCTCGTACGGCCCGCGCGGGCTCGAGCTGATCCGCTCCGGGCGCAGCGCGGCGGGTGCGCTCGGCGAGCTGATCGACCAGGACAAGGGCGAGGCGACGCGGCAGGTCGCGATCGTCGACAACGCGGGCCGGGTGGCCGTGCACACCGGCCGCTCCTGCATTCCCGAGGCGGGGCATCAGGTGGCCGACCAGGCGTCGGCGCAGGCGAACATGATGCGGGGCGACACGGTCTGGCACGCGATGATCGACGCGTACTCCGCCGGCGGCGGCGATCTGGCCACGCGCTTGATGGCCGCCCTCGAGGCCGCCGAGGCCGAGGGCGGCGACATCCGCGGCCGCCAGTCCGCCGCGATCCTCGTGGTGGGCGGCCGCCGCAGCGAACGGCCGTGGGAGCAGAGGCTGTTCGACCTGCGTGTGGAGGACCATCCGGAGCCGCTGCCCGAGCTGCGGCGGCTGATCGACCTGAAGCGCGCGTACGACCACGTGGAGCAGGCCGAGCAGCGGATCCTGGCCGGCGACGTGCAGCGCGCGCTGGAGCACTACGAGCAGGCGGCGGCGGCGTTCCCCGACAACATGGAGTTCGTGTTCTGGCGCGGCGTGACTCTGGCCGCCGCCGGCCGCGTGCCCGAGGCGCGGGAGACCTTGGAGCGCGCCTACGCGGCGAACGACGGCTGGGCGGAGCTGCTGCGCCGGCTGGTCACCGTCGGCCTGATCCCGGAGGACCCGGAGCTGATGCGGGCTCTCCTGCCGGGATGACGCTCGCCGGGCCGCGGCCGTATGTCCGTCGGAGACTCCTGTTGCCCCACGACCGGGCTGCATCGACTGCGCTCGCGTGGACGCGCGTGCTCGGTTCTCGCTCGCCGAGCGGCGGCCGTATGTCCGTCGGAGACCAGTAATGCTCTACGACCGCGCCAAGGTGTTCGTCCAGGGTGGCGGCGGCGGGAACGGCTCCGTGTCGTTTCGCCGCGAGGCCCACGTGCCGCGCGGCGGGCCGGATGGCGGCGACGGCGGCCGCGGCGCCGACGTGGTGGTGGTCTGCGACCCGTCGCTGCGCGACCTCCAGAGCTTCAAGCGCAAGACGCACTACAAGGCCGCGCGCGGCGGTCACGGCGAGGGCTCGAACCGCCATGGGGCGAGCCCCGACCCGCTCGAGGTGCGTGTGCCGCCGGGCACCGTGGTGGAGGCCACGGAGGACGATCTGCGCTTCGACCTGACCCAGCCCGGCCAGCGGGGTGTGGTGGCGCGTGGCGGCCTCGGCGGCCGTGGCAACCGCCACTTCACCACCCCGACGCGGCAGGCGCCGCGGTTCGCCGAGCGCGGGCTGCCGGGGGAAGAGCGCTGGCTCGAGTTGCGGCTGAAGCTGCTCGCGGACGTTGGCCTGGTGGGCCTGCCGAACGCCGGGAAGTCGTCGCTGCTCTCGCGCATATCGCGCGCGCAGCCGAAGGTGGCCGACTACCCGTTCACCACCCTCGAGCCGGTGCTCGGCACGATCGAGCGCGACGGCCGCCAGCTCGTGGTGGCCGACATCCCGGGGCTGATCGAGGGGGCCGCGGAGGGCGCCGGCCTCGGCCTGGAGTTCCTCGCCCACGTCGAGCGCACGCGCCTCCTCATCCATGTGCTCGACCTCAATCCGCTCGACGGCTCGGACCCGGTGGCGAACCACGCGGCCGTGGAGGCGGAGCTGGCGAGCTACGGCGCGGGACTGGAGCGCCTTCCGCGGATCCTCGCGCTGTCCAAGGCGGACCTCGTGCCGCCCGAGGTTGCGGAGGCCGCGCGCGACGAATGGGGCGAGCGGCTCGATGCCGAGGTGCTGGTCACGTCGTCGGCCACGCGCCAGGGGCTCGACGAGCTCGTCGACGGGATCTTCCGCGACATTCCCGAGGAGGCTCTGCCGGCCGCGCCGGAGGAGGCGGATGAGGAGCACCGCATCTACCGTCCGGGCGACGACGGCTTCCGGGTGGAGCGGACCGGTGATGGGGCGTACAGGGTGACGGGCGGCCGGGTGGAGCGGCTGATCTCCCGCCACGACATGGACAACGAGGACGCGCAGCGCTACGTCGAGGACCGGCTGGCGAAGATGGGCGTGATCCGGGCGCTTGGGACGGCGGGCTTCCAGCCGGGCGACGACGTGGAGATCGCCGGGATCGTGTTCGAGCTCGACCCCGGCGCGCCCTTTTCGCGCTAGCCTCGCCTGCCGTGGCCGCCAAGCGCGGGATCTTCGTAGCGCCCTTCGACGAGCTGTACGAGCCGCGGCTGCTCGCCGAGCTGGCGGCGCAGGCGGAGGGGAAGGGCTGGGACGGCTTCTTCCTCTGGGACCACATCAAGTACCGCGAACCGGTGCGGGCGGTGGCCGATCCGTGGGTGGCGCTCAGCGCGATCGCCTACGCCACCGAGCGGATCCGGATCGGGCCGCTGGTCACGCCGCTGTCACGCAGGCGAGTGCAGAAGCTCGCGCGCGAGACCGTGACGCTCGACCACCTGAGCGGCGGCCGGCTCGTGCTGGGCGTGGGACTGGGCAGCGACCACAGCGGAGAGCTCGCGGACTTCGGCGAGGTGACCGATCCGCGCGAGCGCGCCCAGCTGCTCGATGAGGGCCTGCAGGACCTGGCCGCGTTCTGGAGCGGTGGCTTCGAGCCGCCGCCGCTGCAGCAGCCGCGGATTCCGGTGTGGGTCGCGGGCCGCTGGCCAAAGCGCAAACCGCTGCGGCGCGCGGCCCGCTGGGACGGCTTCTTCCCGATCGAGCTGGAGGAGCCGGACCAGCTCGCCCAGCTCGTGAAGGAGCTGTACGAGCTGCGCGGCGGGCGGTGCGAGGTCATCGTGGAGAACCCGCCGGGCACGGACCCGGCGCCGTGGGAGGCCGCGGGCGCCACCTGGTGCCTCACGTCGTTCCAGCGCACGCCTCGCGAGGCGGACGTGCGCGCCGCGATCGCGGCCGGATAGCCGTACTGACCGGCGCGACCCGCCCGTTTAGGGTCGCGAAGTGACCACTCGCCCACTCGCGCTCGCCGCCACCCTCGCGCCCGCAACCACGGCATCTACTCGAGCGCGACCGACGGCAGCGGCGAGGTGAAGCTCGCCGACCTAGCGGAGAAGACCTGTGGATCGTTTCCGGCCGCCGGAGGCACTCCCAAGAACCTCACGCACCAGGCGGGTTATGAGCACGGGCCCTCGTGGGGCCGCGCGGTGAAGAAGCGCCGCCGCTGAACGGGGGTTGGCGAGATATCCCGCTCTCGCTCGCCGCGTTCGCGGCTGAGCCGCGATCAGCCCATAACCTTCGCGACGTGAGCGTGGCGGTTGTAAAGCTCGGCTCGAGCATCGTGGCGGACGACACCGGAGCGGTGCGTCTGGACACGCTGCAGCGCCTGTGCGCCGAGACGGCGGAGCTGCACCGTGCCGGCCGGCAGGTGGTGATCGTCACCTCGGGGGCGATCGCCCGGGGGATGGACGTGATGGGCCTTGCCCTGCGGCCGCGCGCGATGGACGAGCTGCAGGCCGCATCCGCAGTCGGACAGGGCAAGCTGTTCCGCGTCTACGACGAGCTGCTGCAGTCGCACGGCGTGCCGAGCGCGCAGGTGCTGCTCACGTTCTTCGACATGTCCGCGCGCAGCCACTACCTGAACGCGCGCCAGACGCTGCGCAAGCTGCTCGACTGGAACGTGGTGCCGGTGATCAACGAGAACGACACCACCACCACCGACGACATCTCGTTCGGCGACAACGACTTCCTGGCGGCGCAGGTGGCGATCCTGCTGGACGCGAGGCTCCTGCTCTTGCTCACCGACACCGACGGGCTCTACACGAGCGATCCGCGCAGCGATCCGGCCGCGCGGCTCATCGACGAGGTCACCGACTTCGACCAGCTCAGGGAGATCGAAATCGCCATGTCCACGTCGCCGCTCGGGTCCGGCGGGATGCGCTCGAAGGTGGTGGCCGCCGAGATGGCGACCGCCGCCGGGATTCCGGTGGTGATCGCCAGCGGCGCGCGCGAGGGTGTTGTCGCCGCGGCGCTCGCGGGCGAGTCGCTGGGTACGCGCTTCCAGCCGCAGGCGGGGCGGGTGTCGAGCTTCAAGCTGTGGTTGAAGTACGCGAAGCCCAGCCACGGCCGGGTGCTCGTGGACGCCGGCGCCGAGCACGCCCTGCGCGAGCGCGGTACGAGCCTGCTGCCCGTGGGGGTGGTCGACGTGCACGGCGACTTCCAGGCGGGCGACGCGGTGGAGGTGTCCGCCGCGGACGGCGAGGTGCGGGCGATCGGCAAGGGGATCGTCAACTACTCGGCCGCGGAGCTGCGGCGGATCAAGGGGCTGAAGTCGGCGGAGGTGCGCGAGCTGCTTCCCCGCGCGAGCGAGGAGGCCGTGCACCGCGACTACTTCGTGCTCGAGTGACCGAGGCCGGGCTCGATCGCCGGCGGCTCCGGTGCACCTGTCAGGGGGACCGTTCGGCTCGCTGCTGCGCGGCCGGAAGCGATTCGCGAGTACAGATCCCGCCTGGAGATCGACGGCACCGTCGCCGTGCGGCTCGGCGGCGACGGGTCGTTCCGCGAGTGGTGGAACAGCCGCTCTAGCTGACGCGGGCGTGCCGGCTCGCCCAGTCGCGCCAGCCGCTGGGGAGCGCGGGCGCCTCCAGAAGGCGCTGCGCTGCATCGTGGTCCGCCAGGTACACGTGAGCTACGAACGCGATCGTGATGTCGTGGTCGGGGCGCTCCACCACCTCGATCGCGTCGCCGGCGCCCAGCTCGCCCTCCTCGATGATGCGGAAGTAGGCGCCGGGACGGCCGCTGCGCGCGAACCGCTTGATGAAGCCCGGGTCCTCCATGCGCATGGCCAGCTTCCAGCAGGGGATGCGCGGCGCGGTGGCCTCGAGCAGCACTGTGCCGATCGCCCAGCGCTCGCCGACACGGGCCGCGTTCACGTTGATGCCGCGCGTGGTCAGGTTCTCGCCGAAGGCGCCCGGACCGAGCGGTCGCCGGAGCTGGAACTCCCACCATTCGGTGTCCTCGGCCGCGTAGGCGTAGACCGCCTGGTCGGGACCACCGTGCGCGCTGCGGTCGGCCTGGTCGTCGCCGTCGACGTTCACGCCGCGCACCGCAACGCGGCCGCTCAGCGGCTCCTTCCAGATGGCGCTGGTCGTCAGCTCGCCGTTTCGCATGACCGGCTGCGGTTTGCCGACGTTCACGGACTCGAGCGTTGCTTCTGCCACCCCGGTCAGTCTCGCGCGGGACGAGGTCGTTACGCCGCCAGGTACCCTTGTCACGTGGCCACCACCACGCCATCGGTAGTCGAGATCTGCGCCGCGGCGAAGCGCGCCTCGCGCACTCTCGCCCAGCTCGACAGCGACACGCGCAACGCCGCGCTGCTCGCGATGGCCGACGCGCTCGAGGCGCGGATCGACGAGATCCTCGAGGCCAACGCGCGCGACATGGACGCCGGACGCGAGGCCGAGCTGCACTCGTCGCTGCTCGACCGGCTGCTGCTCACGCCCGAGCGCATCGCCGGGATCGCGCGCGATACGCGCAACATCGTGTCGCTGCCGG
>DATNBJ010000148.1:0-14735 GCA_035572055.1 Thermoleophilaceae bacterium
CGGCCGCAGCCGTCCGCTGGCCTCCGCCGGGAACTCGATGCCCGTGAACGCTTCGAAGCCGAAGTCCCGCAGCGTCGCGTACTGCTCCGCCGCAGTGAGCCGCGCCGCGAACTTCGCGATGGCGATGTTGCTGGAGACGCGGATCGCGTCGGCCAGCGTGAGCGAGGGCTGCGGGTCGTCGTCGGTGATCGTCCGACCGAGCACACGCCACTTGCCCCCCTCCCCGGACACGTGGTCCGTGGGCGACACCCGGCGCAGCGAAAGCAAGGCGGCGGCGGCGAAGATCTTCGCCAGCGAGCCGGGCTCGAACGTGTCGGTGAAGGCGCTCGGGCGCGCGCTGCCGTCCCGCTGGCGCGAGGCCAGGGCCAGCACTTCGCCGGTCCCGGGATCGAGCATCACGACATCCCCGCCATCCGCATCCATGCGTCGCAGCGCGTCGTCCAGCGCCCGCTGCGCGATCTCCTGGAGCTCGGCGTCGAGCGTGAGCACGACGTCGAGCCCTGCCACGGGCGGGGCGATCACCCGCGCCGGCGACTCGTACTCGCGTCCCGCGCGGTCCTTCAGCACGACCGCCGCGCCCGACCGGCCGGCCAGCAGGCTGTCGAGGGTCCGCTCGATTCCGGACGCGCCCAGGCCCTCGTCCCCCAGGCGGCCGATGGTCGCGCGCGCCACCGCGGGATCGGGATAGAACCGGTTCAGCACGGATTCGAGATGCACGCCCCGCACGCTCCGCAGGGGCTGCACCTCGAGCGCGCTGTACGGCCCCGCGAAGTAGGCGTACCGTCGGCGCAGCGCCTGCTGCCAGGTGCGCGCCGTCAGGCCGAGCCGCCGGCTGATGAGCGCCCCGTCGGCCGCCGGGTCGCGCAGCTCGTTGGGCGCGATCCCCACGTGGTAGGTCTCCTGCGTGACGGCGAGCGGCGTGCCGTGGCGGTCGTACAGCGCCCCCCGGCGCGCCTGGAGCACGATCCGTTCGGTGCGTTGCGCCTGCGCTTCCTCCGCCCAGCGGCGACCATGAAGGATCTGCACCTGCGCCGCGCGTCCCACCAGCAAGGCCAAGCCCACGAGCACCCCGAATTGCACGACCTGGATGCGGACCGCGGGCCGGGCCATTCGCTAGCGCGACCCGCTGGGAGCAGGGACCAGGACGATCTCGCTGTCGCTCGGCAGGTGCAGACCGAGGCGCGCCTGGGCGCGCGGGACGAGCACGGCGCGGCTCTCGGCGGCGCGGATGCGGCGCTCGAGATCGGCGCGATGCCCGTCCAGGTTGGCGCGGCGGGCGCGCAAATCGGCGAGCTCGCGGGCGGCGCGAATGGCGGCGGTCTGCCGGGCATACACCAGCCACGTGGTCACGAGGAAGGCCACGAGCCAGAGGGCGACCCAGTGGCGGCCTTTAGCCATCGCCGGCCCCGTCCTCCCCCGTCACCTCGAAGGCGCGGAGCTGGGCCGAGCGCGCCCGCGGGTTGTCGCGCACCTCGCCGGGCCCGGGACGGATCGGCTTGCGTGTGAGCAGGCGGCCCAGCGGCCGCCCGCGGCAGGTGCACACCGGCTGGCGTGGCGGGCAGACGCACGACCGGCTCCAATCGCGGAACGCGTTCTTGACGATGCGGTCCTCGCCCGAGTGGTAGGTGATCACCGCCATGCGGCCGCCGGGCCCGAGCGTGGCGCGGAGCGCCGGCAGCGCGAGCTCGAGTTGTTCGAGCTCCTGGTTCACGACGATCCGCAGCGCCTGGAACAGCCGCGCGAAGTCGGACGGCCCCGATCGCGGGCCGCGCGCCTCGCGAATCGCGTTCACGAGGTCGTCGCTCGTTCCAAAGGGGGCCGTGGCGCGCCGCCTCACGATCGCCCGGGCCAGGCGCCGCGCGCGCGGCTCGTCGGCGAGCTCGGCGAACGCGTCGGCCAGCCGCGCTTCGGGCCAGGTATTGAGGAGATCCGCGGCCGTCACGCCGTGTCCCGCCGCCATCCGCATGTCGAGCGGCGCCCCGGGACGAAAGGTAAACCCCCGGACGTCGCTATCGACCTGGTGGGACGAGAGGCCCAGATCGAGCAGGATCCGGTCGGGGCGGAACGTCTCGATGGTGCCCAGCACCTTGGCCGAGCCGAAGGGACCGGTCGAATACCGGATCCCCGTGTCGCCCAGGCGGGCGCGCGCTGCGGCGATCGCTTCGGGATCGCGGTCCACGGCGAGCACCTCGGCGCCGAGCTCGCGGAACACCGCCGCGTGGCCGCCGCCGCCGACCGTGGCGTCCACGATGCGGCGGCCGCCCGTCGTCCAGTCGCGCACGGCATCGGCCAGGACCGGCACATGGTAGCTGGAGGTCAATGCCCTCCCGAAAAAGACGAAAGCCCCGCCTGCCGTGGCAGGCGGGGCCGAGAGCGTCGTCCCGCGAGGCGGGTTCAGGCGGGGCTGACGGGGATCGAACCCGCGACCTCCGGTGTGACAGACCGGCACTCTAACCAGCTGAGCTACAGCCCCCTGCGACGGAGGGTGGCAATATAGGCCGGTGCGGAAGTCAATTCAATGGCTCAGAAATTCTTGCACTTGAATTGCTTCTTCACCTGCGGCATCACGGCTTCGAACTTCGACACGTTCTGCAGCATGGTGTTGGCCGTGGGCGGATGCACGCGGGCGCCGAACACCAGTGCCTCTTTCGTCCGGGCGATGCGGTCGTTGATCGCCTTCGCCTCGCCGCAGTCCTTCGACTTGATCATCGCGCTGTACGGCCCGGACAGTGACGCGACCGACGACACGCCGTACCAGAAGCTCGCCTGCAGCCGGATCTGTTGCCGCGGCCCGACGGTGTCCGCCGGCGTGCGCAGCGCGACCAGCTGCAGCAGCTGGTCGAGCCACGGGTAGGCGCGATCGTACGCACCCGCCTGCGCGATCTTCGATCCGGCGGTCAGCATGAACACGGCCGCGCTCAGGCGGTCGGTCGAGTCGGGGGAGCTCAATGCCGGGGCGAGATACACTTTCGCGCTGTCGATGCGGTCGGCGAACGCCTTGCGGAGCGCCCGCAGGGCTGCCGTATCGGACTTGAGCTTGCTCGCCTGAGCGGTGTCGTACATGGTGCCTTCGACGATTCCCCGGGCGACCAGCAACGAGGCCTTCACGTCGGTCGGATCGAGCTTCAGGGACTGCTTGTACGCCCAGACGGACGAGTCTTTTTGGCCCTTCAAGTCGAACGCCGACCCGAGCGCCTTCCAGAACGCAGCCGACTTGGGAAAATGTCGCACCCCCGCCCGGCTGAAGAAGAGCAGCCGCTGTGTGTCGGAGATCTGCTGCGCCGCGCCGAGCGCGGCCTTGAGAACGGTCGAGTCGGCGAGCTTGGACGTGTCGTTCCGAGTCACTTCCACGAAGCCGTCGAGCACGCAACGCCACAACTCGCCCTCGATGCAGATTCGCTGCCGGAAGTCGAGCATCCGCTGGTCGTTGGGATTCTTCGCGAGCCCCTCGTCCAGGACCGCCTTGGCCCGCTCGGGCCGCTTCTGCTGCCGCAACAGCTCCGCGATACCGAGCCGCAGCTGGGTGTTTTGCGGCTCGCCCGTGAGCTCGTGGACCAAGGCGTCGATCGCCTTGAGCGTGTCGCCCTTCTGCTGATAGATGTGGGCGATGTTCTCCCACGCGGTGGCGTTGAGGGAGTCGCCCTTCGCGGCGCGCTGATAGGCCGCGAGCAGGCTGTCCAGCGGCATGTGCTGCGCCTCGTACGCGGTGGCAATGCAGATGTGCGCCGCCGGGAGGTTCGGCTCGATCGCCAGCGCCTTGCGGGCGGCGTCGAGCGCCTTCGGGAACTGGCTCTTTTTCCGCTGGTCCTCGCATTCGCGCGCCTGCTCGGCCGCGCGGACCAGGGTGTTGAGGCGCAGCGCGATGGCCTCCCCCACGGACACCGCCGTGCCGGGATTGCTGACCGATACCGTGAACAGCGCCGCCAGGCCCGAGCTGCCGATATCCCGCACTCGAGTTGTCGCGGTGATGGTGCCGCCGCTGCGCTCGAGCGTCCCGGACGTGTAGGCATTCACCGAGAGGAATCGGCCCAGCTGGTTGGCCTGCGTGTCGTCGAGCAGCACGTCGCACGGGTAATCCGACGCCTTGAGAGCCTCGCACAGCTTCGGCTTGGGGATGACCTGGATCTTGTACTTCGCCATTCCGCCGAGCTTCTCACGCGCCACGTCCATCACCGCTACGCTGAACGCGGAGTCGGCCGGCACCTTCACCGTGAGCGGCAGGATGAGCAGCTTCTCGGTGGGTTGCTGTGGCTGGTAGGAAACCTGTGCCGGAGCGGCGGTGGCGATGCAGCCCAACCCGACAATCCATCGCAGCAGTCTCACACGCGCAGTCCTCACGTTTCGGTCTGATACCCCAATGGGCGAAGAGGGATTCGAACCCCCGACATCCTGCGTGTAAGGCAGGCGCTCTGAACCGCTGAGCTATTCGCCCGTCCTACGACGGAACCTAAAGGGCGAGGCCTACCGGAAAGAAAACGCAGTACCCGAGTACAAGCAGAATCGGCGCGGCCGTCGTCGAGCCTTGGTGCAGCAGCCAATACCCGGTCGCGAGCGCCGCGACGGCTGCGGCCAGGAACAGCCAGTTTCTCGGTCCAAAATGCAGGCGCGAGCGTGCCAGACCCTGGTCGGACATAAGGGCAGGAGTTTACGCCGCAATTTCAATGTCGTCAAGCAGTTGGCTCGTCGTCCTCGGGCACCGTCCATCCCTCGTCGAGCAACGCCTTCCGCGCCCGGTCGCGCCGCCGCCGCAGCCGGACCAGCCAAATGAGCATCAGTCCCAGCGCCGCCCAGAACAGCCCCACGGCGCTGGCCCAGCCGAGCCAGCCGTAGCGCGCCGCCACGTCGCGCTGCCAGCGGGCCTCGAAGTCGCCTTCGGTCAGGTGATACGTGTCGCGCAATGCCGCGTCGAGCGTCGCGTCACGCGTGAGGTGATCGATGAGCGGCTCGAGCCCGTGCGTGCCTCCCCAGCGCTCGAGTAGCAGGACCGCGGTAGTGGCGAGCGCGTAGGCGGTGGTCGCGTCCGGTTGGTCGCTGCGGAGCATCCGGTCCAGCTGGTCCAGATCGAGCTGCAGCCCGCGCGCCACCTGCCAGTTGAGCCTCAAGGCGTCCAAGCGGTCCCACTCCCCCGCCGCGACCGCCGCGTACCCCTCCTCGAACCACAGCGGCAGCGGCCGGTGCACGCGTGCGCGCAGCGCCAGGTGCGCGAGCTCGTGGCGCAGGGCGACCGACAGTCGGACAGACGGATGGTCGGACAGCAACACGATGGTGCCGGCCTCCGGAAAGGCGGCGCCCTCGCTCCACCCGGGTAAGCGCCCTCGGGTGAGTGAATCGAACGTCGCGCGAGTCGGAGCGAGCATGAGGCGGATGGGACGATCGGGCAACGCCCCGACGCCGGGAAACGGCGCCGCCAGGTCGGCGGCCTGGGCGAGCGCGACGGCGAGGGCCTGCTGCGACGGCCAGGCCACCGCCGTGACGCGGCCGACCACGACGCCCACCGGCGACCCGCTCTGCAGCAGCAGCCAGACGAGGCCTAGGTGCGCGGCGGCTCCTGTCCCTGGAGCGCGAGGGCCAGCGTGTCCTGACACTTCTTGCCCCAGGGATTGAACTTGTTCGCCTTGAAGCCCTCCTCCCACGCGCGCTTCGCCTGCTCCTGGTCGCCGCCGAACCAGTAGGCGCGCCCCATCTCGTAGTACGCCTCGATCAGGTTCGGCCCGAGCTTGAGCGTTTTCTGAAAGAAGGTCTGGGCGTCCTCATACATCTCGCGCTGCAGGTAGACGAGCCCGAGATAGAAGTGGGCGTAGAGCGTCGCCTTCTTGTCGTTGTCGAGCCGGATCGCCTTCGACAGGTGCTCGATCGCCTCGCCGAAGATGCGCTTCTTCAGACAGATATACCCGACGTTGATACGGGCGAGCGAGTTCGCGGGCTCCTTCATCAGGACCTTCTGAAAGGTGCCGAGTGCGTCGTCGTAGTCCTCGTGCAGCATCTGCGCCCACCCGAGCAGCGATTCCGCCTGGGTCTCTCCCGGCGAGAGCTGCAGCGCCTTTTGCAGCGCCTGAATCGCGCCCGCGTAGTCCCCGAGTGAGATGAGGCTCCACCCCTTCTCGATGAAGGTGGACGCGCCGATGTGGTCGGCGTGGACCGCGGGGCGCGTGCCGGTGAACTCCGGCGCCGACGCCTCCGCCGTCGATGCCGAGACCTGCTTGAAGCGGTCGACCAGCTTGCGGACCTCCTCCTTGAGGGCCGTCAGCTCGCCGATGAGCGAGTCGACCTGCTTGAAGTAGGCGATGATCTCGCGCTTCACCGCCTCGCGCTCGGCGCCGCCCGTCACCGTCTCGAGGCGACGCGCGATCTCCTCGTACTCGGACCGCAGGGCCGGGAGCGGGCTATCGACCATCACGCCTTCGCCGTTTCTCGGACGACCGCCTCGAGGGCGACCTTCTCCGTCGAGGTAAGCAGCCGCGCGGTGTTGAGCACGATGATCGTGCGGCCGTCTTTCACGACCAGGCCCGTGATGTATTCCGCAGCGAGGCCTTTCACGATCTTCGGAGGCGACGTGATCTCGGGGGCCGCGACCTGCAGCACCTCGGTGACCGCGTCCACGATGACGCCGAGCTTGCCTCCTTCCCACTCGAGGATCACGGTGCGCGTTTCCTCGCGCAGCGGGGCGGGTGCGCCGAGCCGCTTGCGGAGGTCCACGAGGGGTACGGCGACGCCCTGGTAGCGCAGCACGCCCTCGAGGAAATCGGGGGCCTTGGGCAACGGTGCGGGGGCCTCGTATCGGAGGATGCGCTCCACCTGGAAGATATTGAAGGCCAGGTCCTGGCCGGCCACCTTGAAGGTGACGAGTTGGACGTCGTCGCCTGTGGTCATCCGATGTGATCTCCCAGCGCGTCCAGGTCCAGGATCGGCACGAGCGCGCCGCGGCGGCGCGCCACCCCCGACGCCCACGGCAGCGACTCGCCGCGCGGCACCGGCAGGGCGGCCTCGCGCACGACGTCGTCCGCGTCGTCCACCTCGAACGCCACATAGCGGGTGCCTTCGCCCGCCCCCAGGGTTACCAGCACCGCGGCGCGGCCGCGCTCCGGAGGCGGCGTCCGCTCGCCCAGCAGGGCGCCGAGGTGCACGACCGGCACCAGCCGCCCGCGCAGCGGCGTGAGCCCGCGCATCGCGGGCAGGGCGCGCGGCACGTCGAGCACCTCGGCCAGGTCGCCGACCTCGAGCACGCGGCCGAGCGGCAGTCCGTACTCCTTGCCGTCGACGCGGACCAACAGGTACCCGCGGCTCACGGAAGACCCCCGATGCCCGCCGCGCGCGCCACGAGCTCGACGTCGATCCGCTCGGCGATCTCGCTGAGCGGGAAGACCGCCTCCACGCCGCCGAGCTGCACCGCGGCCGTCGGCATCCCCGCGATCACCGCCGAGCCTCGATCCTGGGCGATCCCGCCGCCGCCCGCGGCGCGGATCGCGCGCACGCCCTCCGCGCCGTCGCGCCCCATTCCGGTGAGGACGACGCCCAGGCTCTGCGCGCCGAACAGCTGGGCGACGGAGCGGAACAGCGGGTCGGCCGCGGGGCGGACGCCCCACACCGGCGGCCCCTGGTCGAGCGCGATCACGGGGCCGTCGGGCGCGCGGAGCACCCGCATATGATAATCGCCCGGCGCCACGTACGCCGTGTCGGCGACCACGGGCGCGCCGTCGTCGGCCTCGACCACGTGCAGCGCGGACAGCGAATCGAGCCGCTCGGCGAGGGAGCGGGTGAACTTGGGCGGCATGTGCTGGACGACGAGCACGGCGGCGCCGCGTCCGGTGGGGAGGCGCGGGATCACTTCGGCGAGGGCGCGGGGTCCACCCGTGGACGCCGCGACGGCCACCGCGAACCGCGCGCGCGCCCGCAGCCCTGCTTCCGGAGCGCGCCGCGCCGGCGCGGGCGGCCGGGCCATCACGGACACGTGAGACACGTCGGCGGCGAGCGCGCTGCGCAGCGCGGCGCGCAGCTCCGGGCCCATGCGCACGAGCGCGGCGCGGTTCGCTTCATCGGGCTTGGCGACGATTTCCATCGCGCCCAGCTCGAGGGCGCGGATCGCCGCGCCGGTGCCCGGGCCGGCGTGCGCGCTCACGACCACGATCGGCCGCGGGGTCTCCGACATGATGTAGCCGATCGCACCCAGGCCGTCGAGCTCGGGCATCTCGAGGTCCATCGTGACGACGTCGGGGTCGAACTGATGGACCTTCCGGACCGCGTCGAAGCCGTCGCGCGCCGTCGCCACCACGCGGAACTCGCCCGCCCCCGCGATGCCCTCGCCCCCCCCCAGCACGTCCGAGAGCACGCGCCGCATCAGCGCGCTGTCGTCCACGACGAGGACGCTGGGGCGGCGGTCAGAGAACGATGGCATCGGTGCCCACCGAGCGGACCTCCACCCGACCATCCGCCACGTAGAACCGCACCGAGCGTCCCGCGCCGCCACCCACGGCTTCGCGCATGACCGGGATCCCGACGCGGCGCAGCACGGCGCGCGCGGCGGCGACGTTGCGCTCGCCCATCTGCACGGAGCCCGGGGTCATGAGCTGGGCGAACATGCTCGCCCCGCCGGCCAGCTTGGCGACGAGGCGGCGTGGCTCGGCGCCGAGCGCCGTGAGCTGCTCCACCAGGAGCGGCACGGCGGTCTCGGGAAACTTGGCGAGGTTGGTGACGTCGCGGGCGAGGCTCTTGGACGGGAGGAGGATATGGGCCATCGCGCCCGCACCGGCATTCGGGTCGTGGAGCATGATGGCCACGCACGACCCGAGCCCGAGCGTGACGATGACCGCGTCGCCGCGCTCGGCTGCCCAGTCGGCGACCTTGACGATCCGCTCCGCTGTTTTCGTCACGCGCCGGCCCTGCGGTAGATCCGCTCGCGCGGCTCCTCCAGCACGAGGCGCTCCCGCGCCGGGCCGAACAGCGTCTCGACCTTGCCCAGCAGCAGCATGCCCCCGGGCACGAGCGCTTCGGCGAACAGCGAGAACAGTCGCTCCTGCATCGCGCGGTCGAAGTAGATCACGACGTTGCGGCACACGATCAGGTCGTAGGGCGGCGCGGGCGCCGGCTCGGTCGTCAGGTCGTGCCGGAGCACGCGCACGATGCGCCGCAACTCGGGCAGCGGTCGCCGCGGCGACTCGGCGGTGAAGTAGCGACGCACCAGCTCGGGCGGCATCTCGGTGAAGGCCGGCTCGGCGTATTCGGCGGTCTCGGTGCGCTCGAGGCTCGTCCGGTCGATGTCGGTCGCGTCCACCCGGGCCCGGGGGAGGAGCGTCGCCTGGCCGAGCCGGCGCGCCGTCTCCGCGAGCGCGACGGCGACCGTGTAGGGCTCCTCGCCCGACGCGCAGCCGGCCGACCAGGCGCGCACGTCGCCGCGGCGCGTCTTCCAGAGCCCGTCGAGCCACGGCTCGAGCGCGCGCCACGTCTCGACGTTGCGGAAGAACTTGGTGACGTTGATGGTGAGCGCGTCGAGCAGCAGGTCGTACTCGTGCGCGTCCTGGTCGAGGCGGCGGGCGTAGTCGTCGAAGGTGTGGACGCCGCACGCGCGCATCCGCACGGCGATGCGGCGGCGCAGACAGCGATCCTTATAGGAATCGCAGGCGAGGCCGCGCGCCCGCGTGATCTTCCGCGTGAGCGCCCGGAACGCCCGCTCGTCCTGCTCCGACGTCACGACAGCGCGCTCAACGTGTCCAGATTGGCCTTGACGAGCTCGTGCTTCGGGTTGATCTCGAGCGCCTTGCGCCACAGCTGGGCCGCGAGCTCGCGGCTGTTCCGCTTGTACGCGATGTTCCCGAGCTTGAAGTAGACGTCGTCTCCGAGGTCGGGGGCGAGCTCGATCGCGCGACTGTACGCCTCCCACGCCTCGTCGTAGCGCGAGCCCCGGTAGGCCAGATCCCCCAGGTTCTTGGACAGCTGAGGGAGTGACGGCTCGTTCTTGCGCGCGGCGCGCACCAGATCCTCGGCGCCCGTCAGATCGCCCGAGAGCTCCTTCAGGACCGCGAGGTTGTTCTGCAGCGCCGCGTGGGAGGGGTACGCTTCCGCCCCTTCGTCGGCCAGATCCTGCGCCTGCTCGAATTCGCCCGCCCCGGCGGCCGCGAGCGCGCGGGCCCAGAACCAGGCCGGCGGCGGCGCCTTCCCGAACAGCTCCCGCGCGCGGTCGAGCCGACCGGCGGCGCCGCCGTAGTCGCCCCGCTTGAGCGCCACCACGCCCCAGCCCAGATACACTTTGGCGTCGGTACGCGCGCGTGTCGCCGCCTCGCCGTACGCGCCTTCCGCCTCGTCGAGCCGCCCCAGCTGTTCGTACGCGAAGCCGAGGTTGTGGAACACCGCCGGCCGGCCGCCGCCCTTCTCCGCGGCCAGGCGCAGCGCCTCCATCGCCTCGCGCCAGCGCGCCTGCTTGAGCGCCACGAGTCCGATGTAGAAGTGGGCGTTCGCCTCCCCGGGGCGCAGCTCGGCCACGCGGCGGAACTCACGCGCCGCCTCGTCCAGCATCCCCGTCTTGTAGAACGCGATGCCCAGGTTGCGGTGCTCTTCCACCCGCGCGTCGGTGATCTGGGCGTCCGCGGCGGACGCGGTGCGCCCCGCGCGGTGCACGAACCCCGCGGTGATCAGACCGTACAGCGCCTTCCCGATCTCGAACTCGCCCAGCCCGGCGTCTTCGATCACCTGGTTCACGTCGCGCGATCCGTCGAGCAGCGGCTGGATGCGCTGCTGCGTGTCCGTGAGGTTCGCCTCGCTGATGGCGAGGCGGTCCTTGTCCACGACGAAGATCAGATCGAAGGACGGAATCTTTTTTTCGATCAGGCTCCACTCGTCCACCCGGCGCGCCCCCTCGAGCAGCAGCGACTCGGGGTTGATCGAGACCAGGAAATCCTGACGCTCGGGGCGGACATCGACCTCGAAGTTGAAGGTGCCCTGCGTCCACGTGAACAGGTAGTAGACCGACTCCTCGATCTGCACGCGCATGTAGCGCTCGAGGTCCGCCTGGGTGATCACGGCCATCCCGACCATGACCTCGCCCAGTTTCTTGCCGTGCTCCTTGGTCTGCCGCTGGACCGCCGCCTCGAGCTGGCTTTGGGTGATCTTGCCGTGCTTCACCAGGATGTCGCCCAACCGGTCGCGCCGATTCACGATCGACGCGTAGCAGATCCGCCCCTTCTCGAAGTAGATGTAGCCGAAGTTCGAGCGGTCGGCGATGGAGAGGCATCCGGTCTTCTGTCCCAACGCGAGCAGCTGCAGCACGTCGGGAAGCGACGCTTCCTTGAGCGAGCCCTTGATGGCCATCAGCGGAACTCCTCGATCATGCGGTCCGCCACGTCGATCCAGTCCCACACCACCTTTTCGCGACTCTTGATGCCGCCGAGGCTCGAAACAACGAGGCCGCTGGTGCGGAAGCCGCTGGAACGACGGGTGTCGCGCGGCGCGTGCCCTTCGAGCACCTCGCGCGCGAGCCCTGCCGAGAGCGGTCCGTCCTGCGCGGCCGCCGCGCCCACCACGCGCTGCAGCAGACCCACGAGGCTGCGCACCGAGTCGGTCGGGCGATCGGCGAGATAATCGATCAGGGCCGGCTCCGGATGGACGCCCTGCTGGCCCAGCATCCGCTCGAGCACCGCCCGCTTCACCTCGCGGTCCGGCTCCTTGAGCTCCGCCACGAGCCCGCCCTCGAGGCGCGAGACGATGCGCTCCTCGAGCCCGGACAGCGTGTTGGGATGCGCCGGCGCGGTGAACACGAGCTGGCGATCCTTGTCCTGGAGCAGGTTGAAGAGGTTGAACAGCTCTTCCTGGGTGCGCTCCTTGCCGGTGAGCAGTTGGATGTCGTCGAGCAGCAGCGCGGTCGCGCGGCGGTAGCGCGCCCGCCACCAATCCACGCGGTTGCCGTCGATCGCCGCGATCAGCTCGTCGATGAACGCCTGCGTGGAGAGGCACGCCACCACGGCGCGCTTGCCGCGCGCCAGCTCGAGCCCGATGGCGTTCAGCAAGTGCGTCTTCCCGAGCCCGCTCTTCCCCACCAGCACGAGCGGGTTGTACTTCTTCCCCGGCCGCTCGAGGGCGGCGCGTGCAGCGCTCACCGCCACCTGGTTCGACGGGCCGACGGCGAAGGCCGCGAGCGGGAACGCCGCGGACGGCCCCGGAGGCGGCGCGGCGCCGTCTCGCACCTTGGCCGCGGCCTGCTCCGCCTCGCCCAGCCGCTCGGGGTCGCGGAACACGCTCTGGCCCGCGGCCGCCGGGTCCAGATCGGACACTTCCGCCTCGAGCACCTTGAGCCGCTCCACGTCCTCCGCGAAGGCGGCAATCGCTTCGTCCACCGCCCCGGGTGCGTCGCGCTGGAGCAGCGCCTCGAGCCGGTGCGTCCGATACCCCTCGCCCTCCCACCGCAGCACCGCCTCGCCCACGCGCGCGCGCCACGCCTCCACGGCCTTCCCGACGGTGACGGTCACGTCGGCGAGGAACTCCCCGAACTCGTCGCCGCCGCCGCCTTTCGCCGCGGGGGCACGCCCGGCTCCGGGCGGGGCGGCCGCCGCCCCCTCGCCCGTGAGCCCGAGAATCTGTTTCACCGTTTCCGCGTTGATCGACGTGTCGTTCACCGCCTGGAACGCCACGAGCCGGTTCAGCGCGCCCATCAGCTCGCGCACGTTACCGACCTCCGCCTGCGCCACCGTCTCCAGGACGCCCGGCTCGAACCGCGCGCCGCGCTCTTCGGCCTTGCGCCGCAGGATCGCGACCCGGGTCTCGTAGTCGGGCGTGCCCATGTCCACAACCAGCCCGCCCGACAGGCGCGAGATCAACCGCTCGTCCAGGTCGGCGATGTCGGGCGGCGGGCGATCGCTCGTCAGCACGATCTGGCGCCCCGCCGCCTGCAGCGCCTCCGTCAGCCGCAGCAGCTCGGACTGCATCTCCTTGCGGTTCGTGAGGAACTGGACGTCGTCCACCAGCAGCACGTCCACGTTCTGGAAGCGGCGGCGGAACGCGTCGCCCTGGCCCGCGGCGACGCTCGCGTGGAACGCCTCGACGTACTCGTCGAGCGTCAGGTACTCGATGTTCAGCTGCGGCGCGGCCTTCTTCGCCGCGTGGCCGACCGCCATGAGGAGGTGCGTCTTACCCAGGCCGGAGCCGCTGTAAATGAAGAGCGGGTTGTACGCCGCGCCCGGACTCTCGGCCACCGTGTGCCCCGCCGTGACGGCGAGCCGGTTCGCCGCGCCCACCACGAAGGTGGCGAAGGAATACTTGGGGTTGAGCGCGCTGCTCATGCCGCGGTCCCCGCCGCGAGCTTCTTGAGCACCAGCTCCGAGATCCCTTTGAGCGTCTCGAACACGCCGGTGCCGTGCAGCGCGTCCGCGCTGAAGCTCGGCACCCCGCGGAAGTTCAGGGCGTCGTCCAGATCCGCCGGGGAGAGGATCAGCTCGCGCGGCAGGTCCTGTTTGTTGTATTGCAGGACCAGGGGGATGGTCCGGATGTCCACCCCGTGCTCCAACAGGTTGCTCTGCAGGTTCTGCAGGCTCTCGAGGTTTTCGTCGAGCTGACGCGCCTGGCTGTCGCCCACGAACACCACGCCGTCCGCTCCCTGCAGCACGAGCCGGCGCGTCGCATTGTAGTAGACCTGGCCGGGGACCGTGTACAGCTGGAACCGGGTGGAGAACCCCGAGATCTGGCCGAGGTCGATCGGCAGGAAGTCGAAGAACAGCGTGCGGTCTGTCTGGGTGGCGAGGGAGACCATGCGCCCGCGGCGGGAGTCCGGCACGCGGCCATAGATGTAATGCAGGTTGGTCGTCTTCCCCGAGCGCCCCGGCCCGTAGTAGACGATCTTGCAGGTGATCTCGCGCGTCGTGAAGTTGACCAGAGACACGGGGCTATCTCCCGAAGAGCGTGTTCAGGCTGTCGCTGAGCTGACGCTCGAAGTCCGCCGCCAGCACCTGCTTCGGCACGCTTTCTTTGGGGCTCGCCGCCTGCAGATCGGCGGCGAGCTGCTCAAAGAATAGCTGCACCAGACCGAGCGACGAAACATCCAGATCGTAGACGACCAACGCCACCAGTCGGCCGCGTCCCGTCGCCAACCCGGCGAGGAAGATCCCGTGGCGCTCGCCCTGATGGTTCAGCGCCGCGAACGGCGGCTGGTGCAGCTGGCGGGCCATCTCGTCGGTCGACGCCATGATCGCGGCGCCGAGCGCCGCGGCCGACATCACGTCCACGGCGCGGGAGAAGCCGTGCTGGGCGAGGACCTGGCCCGCCGACGTCATGACGAGCACGAGCCGCGCGCCGGCTTCCTTCACGAACTTGACCAGCGGCTCGAGCGTCCACGTCTCGACCGCGCGCGTCGTCATCCCACCACCTCCGCCGCCCGCAGCAGCTCGAGCCGCACGAGTCCCACGTTGACGTCCGGCTCCGCCACTGCCACCACCAGCGTGCCCGCGGGGGTCGGTACCACCAGCAGGGCGCCCTGCTCCGCCTGGAGGTGCCAGAACAGACTCGCGCCCACGCCCGCCGCCTCCATGGCGCGCCGCAGGCGCGTGGCGAGGCTCGCCGCCAGCGCCGAGACGGCGGGGCCTTTGATCCCTTCCATCAGCTGCTCCGCCACGACGATCCCGTCCTCCGCCGCCACGAGCATCGCGCCCCGCACGCCGCGCACCCGCGTGATGAGGTCGAGCGCCTTGCCGTACGCCGCCGCCGGGGCCGTCACGCGTGCGCCTCCAGCCAGCGGCGCGCCGCGAGAGCGGCGCGCTGCG
>DATNBJ010000149.1:0-2884 GCA_035572055.1 Thermoleophilaceae bacterium
CCCTACGACGCCAAGTTCTTCGCCAAGGCGATCACGGCGCTGCTCGACGAGCTGGACATAGACAGCGCGCACACGATCGGCAACAGCATGGGCGGCCGCGTGGCCCTCGAGCTGGGCATGAAGTACGCCGACCGCGTGAACAAGCTCGTTCTGCTGAGCCCGAGCCTGGCCTGGCTGAAGGATCGCAAGTGGCTGAACGTGGTGAAGCTCTCGCGGCCCGAGCTCGGCCTGCTGCAGGTCGCTCCCAGGCCCGCCGTGGAAGCCATTGTGCGACGGCTCGTCCCGGGCGGCATGGACGGCTGGGCGGCCGTCGGGCTCGACGAGTTCCTGCGCGTGTACTGCACGCCGAGGGGCCGCGCCGCGTTCTACGCGGCGGCGCGGCAGATCTACCTCGAGGAGCCGAACGGCGAGAACGGCTTCTGGACCCGGCTACAGCAGCTCGAGCCGGAGTCGCTGTTCGTCTGGGGCAAGCAGGACAAGCTCGTGCCGATCGCCTTCGCGCGCCACGTGGAGAGGGCGCTGCCGAACGCGAACCACCTCGAGCTGAACTGCGGTCACGTGCCCCAGATCGAGCGACCCGAGGACACGCACGAGGCGATCCGCCGCTTCCTGACGGGCGCTAGGTCCGCTTCAGCGCGGTCTTCAGCGCGTTCTGCAGCTCGTTCACGCTGAACGCGCCCTCCATCCGCGCCGCGATCTTCCCGTTCTTCCCCACCACGAACACCCATGGCTCCGTGGGCAGCCGGAACGCGGCCACCTGCGGCCGGTAGCCGTCGATCACCTTGTTGTTGTTGTAGATCTCCATGTGGACGAAGTCGAACTGCTTGGCGAGCGGGAAGGTGTGCTCGACCTCCTGCGCGATGTCGACCACCGGGCCGCACACGCGGCTCACGCAGAGGAGCGGGGTGGCGAAGACCAGCACGACGGGCTTCCTGCCGACGACGTCGCGGAAGTTGACCTGGTGCATGTCGTCGTGGGGAGTGCGGGTGTCGATCTTGTCGAGGTCGCCGTGGACGGACTTGGAGGTGGGCGTGTCGATGAGCGGCGCCTTGGCGCCTACCGCCGGCACCGGGTCGGCCTTCTGAACGCGCATCGCGGGGCCCGCCTGGGTGGCGGCGACCAGACGGTCGTCGAGACGGACGACCGCCATCGCCCGGTAGGTGCCGGGCGTGTTGAACCTGATGTCAGCTACATAAACGGAGCTGGCGGCGTCCGGGTCCTTCGCGACGGTCTCGCTCTGGTACTCCTTCTGGACGGCAAGCGACTCGTCGTGGGCCACGAACGGGCCCAGCACCGGCCCGCCCTTCGTGTTCTGGATGTAGATGGCCGCGGGGGTCTCGGAGATCTGCTTGCGGGAGCGGTCGAAGAGCCCGAAGCCGAAGCGGTTCAGTCCCGGCTTCAAGTCCGAGACGGCCGGCGCCAGCACGGGCCCCGGCCCCAGTCCCTTCTGCAGCTCGGCCAGGGTCTTGCTGCCCGGCTGCGGAAAGTCGCTGGGCTTGACCAGGGCAGGCTGCTGAGTATTCGCCGCGGAGCCGGTACTGCTCCCCCCGCCTCCACAAGACACGAGCGCCAGGCCCGCGAGCAGGCCCGCGGCGCCCGCCGCGCGTCCGAGAATCATCGGAAGGAAGGGTATTAACCGCGAACGGACAGACACGCCGCTCGACTGTTAAGGGCCGTATAAGCTGCCCGGCTCATGGCTGAGCCCCGCGCAGCGCTGATCACCGGCGGATCCAGTGGCATCGGCCTCTCCATCGCCCGCACGCTGGGCGAGGAGGGCTACCAACTCACCGTCTCCGCCCGCCGTCCCGACAAGCTCGAGGAGGCCGCCCGCGGCCTCGCCGACGACGGAATCGAGGTTCAGGCCGTCCCCGCCAACGTGACGAGCGAGGACGATCTGAAGGCCCTGATCGCCGCCCACCGCGACCGCTTCGGCCGCCTCGACGTGCTCATCAACAACGCGGGCATCGGGATCGGAGCACCGATCGCGGAGGCCGAGACCAAGAAGCTCGACATCCAGTTCGACGTGAACCTGCGCGGCGTGTACCTGATGCTGCGCGAGGCGGTTCCGATGCTGAAGGAGGCCGGCGCCGAGCACGGGAAGGCTCTGGTGGTGAACACGGCGTCGATCGCGGCCAAGTACCCGGCCGCGTGGCTGTCGGCCTACTCGGCGACCAAGGCCGCGGTGGTGGCGCTGAGCGTCGCGGCCCAGGCCGAGCTGATGGACGACGGCATCACGGTGACCGCCTTCTGCCCCGCCTTCGTCGACACGCCGATGACCGAGTGGGTCCGCGGGCAGGTGCCGCCCGAGGACATGATCCGGCCGGAGGACCTCGGCGAGGCCGTGCGCTTCCTGCTGCACACCTCGTCCGCCTGCCTCATCCCCGAGATCCAGTTCCTGCGGCGAGGCGACCGCGGGCTGGGCTCGCAGCCCTAGACCTTCTCGGTTTCCCTGTCGCCGCGATGCAGCAGCTGGGACACCCAGCCCTGACCCTCGGCTCGCGCCTCGCGGGCGGCGGCCTCGCGACGGGAGGCCTTCACGTTCTCGACCTCTTCGGCGAGCGAGACCTGCGGGTAGCCGTCTTCCGCCAGGCTGCGCTCCAGCATCGCGCGCAGGGTGCGGATCTCGCGGTCGCTGGCCGGGCGGGGCTTCGCGCCGGCCTTCGTGTAGCGGTCCCAGGCCTTCGCGAAGCTGGCGAGGTTGGTGCGCCCGCCGCGCCGGTGGGCCGCCAGCATCGGGCAGACGCCGCCGCGCTGGTCGGTGTAGGCGCCCACGATGATCCGGTTGGCCTTGATGCCGTCCAGCATCGCCATGCGGGTCTGCTCGGGCAGACAGTCGATCGCGATGCGCAGCTCTTCGGCCGGTCGGCGTGGTCGTCTCACCTGG
>DATNBJ010000150.1:0-3392 GCA_035572055.1 Thermoleophilaceae bacterium
GTCCTGTTCATCGAGAATCTCCGCATCTACATGGAGAAGGGGCCGGTGCCGCTCGACTCGGAGAGCGTGGCGCCCCTCGGTCGCGCACGGATCGCGCGCTCCGGCTCCGATCTGACGATCGTCACGCACTCCTACGCGACGGTTCGGGCGCTTCACGTGGCCGAGCGGCTTGCCGAGTCGCACGGTTACAACGTCGAGGTTGTCGACCTGCGCTCGCTGCGTCCGCTGGACATGGAGACGGTGGCCGCTTCTGTCGCCAAGACGAACCTTGCCCTGTGCATCGAAGAGGGCTGGCCCACGTACGGCGTGTCCGCCGAGCTCGCCGCCCGCATCCAGCACGCCTGCTTCGACGATCTCGACGCGCCCGTCGAGCGCCTCGGCATGGCGGAGGTGCCCCTCCCCTACGCCAAGCCGCTCGAGACGGCGGCGCTGCCCAACGAGGACCGCATCGAGCGGGCCATCGTGGGAATGCTCTCGTGAGCTTCATGACGTCGATCGACCCGCTGCTCGCCCGGCCTCTCTCCCCGGACGACCAGCCCCTGCCGATCGGCGACCCGGCGCGATCCGCGGCAGGACCCGCCGCGGGCGGCGAGGACGACCCTCCCTCATCCCCGTTCGTCCTCGCCAGCGCGCCGGGTCAGTAGCCCTTTCAAGGTCGCTTCCAGATCGTCTGGCTCGCGGGTGAGCCATTTATCGGTGACGCGCACCGTGCGCAGCCCGTCCAGCAAGTGCCGCGCATCGCGGCGGCGATCGTCCTCGAATGCTCGTCTGGTCCCGTGGCCCTGGTAGCCGTCCAGCTCGACGATGAGGTTGTCCTCCGGCCAGGTCATATCCAGTTCGTTGTCGTTCCTTGGGCGGTTGACCCTGGGTCGATCGATGCCGCGTTCATCACAGAAGGTCAGGAAGGCCTCTTCGAGATCCGAGCGGGTCCGCTCTTCTGGGAAAGCAGCAATGAGGGCAGCGGTGAGTGGCTTCTGGCCGCGGCGCCCGTTGCTTCTGCTGAGCTGGTTCTTGACGGCGTTGAGGTCGAAGAGCTTCAGGTAGTCGGCCTCGTTGATCGCTCGTCTCACCTGGTTCTGCGGGACGACCTCGGCGAGGTCCAGCAGCGTTCGGGCGAGAGTGGTGACCGGGATGCCGGCGATCTGGGTCACGTCTTTGAGATCCAGGTGGCGCACACGATGGACGTCGATCTCGTCTCGACTCGCGCGGCCACGGCTGGCGACCGTCACATCGATCCGGCGCCGGTTGTCCGGCCGGATCCCCCACAGTGCGGCGGCGCTGCGATGGCTGAGCACGGCAGCGCGGCCGCACGCGAGCACCGCGGCCCAACGTCGCCCGTTGGGACCGAGCGCTCGATGGCCGAGCGTGTAGACGCCGCGATGGATTGGGTGCAACCGCCCACGGCGCCGCCACGACTGGATCGTGGTCCGTGGAAAGCCCATCTCGAGGAGCTGCCAATCCGCAACGGGACCGTCCTGCCTCGTGGCCAACTCGACCACCGTCTCGAGGGCTGGGCCGATTTGTGAGTCACTATGAACCACAAATCGGCCCACCCCTTCAGGGTGGCGGGGTCCGCGTTACGGCGCTGTGTCTTGGGCAAACGTTGCGGGTCAGAGGTGCAACAAAGGCTTTGCGTTGTCTGAGGCGGTTGCCGTGCGGTCGGGTTCGGAAATGTCGCGTCGACGCGCGGGTCCGCCGGCCAGGCTTAGCCCGCCTCCTCCGCCGCGGGCCGCGAGGGCGGCACGCGCAGGATCTTCGCCGCACTCGGCGGTAAGACCCAGTTCCAGCGGCCGAACAGCGACACGACCGCGGGGACCAGGAGCGCCCGGATGAGCGTCGCGTCCAGCAGGATGCCCGCCGCCAACCCGGTGGCCAGCACCTTCACCGAGGTGTCGGGTCCGGACGAGAGGGACAGGAACGCCAGGAACAGGATCAGCGCCGCGCTGGTCACGAGGCGGCCGGTGCGGCCGATGCCGCGCACCACAGCCTCGTTGGTCTCGTGGGTGCCGTCGTACTCCTCGCGCATGCGGGCGAGGATGAACACCTCGTAGTCCATCGACAGGCCGAACAGGAACGCGAACACCATCAACGGGATCCACGCCGTGATCGATCCCGTCGCGGTGATGCCCCAGATCACATCCGAGCCGTGCCCGTGCTGCCACACGAGCGTCAGCACGCCCCAGGCCGCGGCCACGCTCACGATGTTCAGCACCACAGCCTTCAACGGGAGCAGCAGCGAGCGGAACGCGCGCGCCAGCAGGATGAACGTGACGAGCGCGATCAGCGCGATCATCAACGGGAAGTTCCCGTACACGGCTTCGATGAAGTCGTGGTTCTGGGCGCCGAGCCCGCCGAGCCGCACGCCGTCGCCCGCTTCGTGGACGACGGTGCGCACGCGATCGAGCACGTCGCGGCCGGCCGCCGAGGAGCCGTCTGGGGTCTGCAGCGCGTCGACCACCGCCGCCCCGTCGTGGCGCCACTGCGCTGAGACGGGCGCCACGGCGCCGTGGATCCCGGGGACGGCGGCGAGCTCGCGCGCGACGCTTTCGGGCGACGTCGAGCCTTCGACGAGCGCCTCGTTGGGCAGCAGCGCGCCGGAGCCGATGCCCGAGCGCTCGAGCGCGAGCAGGCCCTGCTTGGCGTCGCCCTGGCGGGCGATCGTGTTCAGGTTTGAGAGCCCGAGCTGCAGGTTCGTCGCCGCGAGCACGAGCGCCGCGAGCACGAGCACGGCGCCGATCGCCGCGACCCAGCGGCGGCGCACGACGAGGTTCGCCCAGCCTGTCCACGAGCGGCTCGCGCGGTCGTCGTCGCGCACGTGCGGCCAGTCCAGGCGCGGGCCGAGCTTGCTCAGCACGACCGGCAGCAGCGTGACGGCGACGAGCACGCTGATCAGCGGGATCAAGAGGCCGCCGTAGCCGACCGAGCGCAGGAACGGGAGCGGCAGCGCGACGAGCGCGAGCAAGCCGATCGCGACGGTCGTCCCGCTGAACAGGACCGCGCGCCCGGCGGTCGCCATCGCGCGGACGATCGCCTCGTCGCCGTGCAGCCCGTGCGCGCGCTCCTCGCGCCAGCGCACGACGATGATCAGCGCGTAGTCGATCGACACGCCGAGCCCGATCAGCGCGATCAAGAACTGCACGATCGGCGAGACTTCGGTGATCGTCGTCAGCCCCCACACGACCAGGAACGTCGTCAGGATCGAGACGATCGCCATCATGATCGGGACGAACGCGAGGAACGACGCGAACACGAACGCGAGCACGACCAGCGCGCCGAACCCGCCGAGCAGCGCCTCGACGAGCACGCCCGGGCCGTTGCCGCCGCCGCTCTGAACCGACAGCGCGTCGAACCCTGTCAGGTGCACCGGCGCGCCGGCCACCGTCGCGCCTCTC
>DATNBJ010000151.1:0-17224 GCA_035572055.1 Thermoleophilaceae bacterium
GTGATGTCGTTGAAGATCGTGTAGCCGGCGATGTAGTCGGCGGCCTCGTCGGCGCCGAAGTGGCTGCCGGACTTGCCGATCACCACCGCCAGCTCGAGCTCGTAGTCCAGCTCGTTGGTCAGGTGCTCGGGATAGACCACCGGCTCGTCCGGGCCGACGATCGCGTCGACGTTCTGGAAGAACACGATCCAGGGCGCGATCTCGTGCGACCAGTTCACGACCTTCGACTCGTCCTCGTGCTCGCGGAAGTTGCCGGAGGTGTGGAAGAACTTCTTCGGGATGATCGGGGCACGCAGCTTGACGTGCGAGAGCTCGAACTCCGGGCCGCCGGCGGGCGGCGCGTCGGCGATTCCCTGCTGGAAGAGCGCGCGCATGTCGGGCACGCCCTCGATCGTGCGGACGCCGTCGCCCTCCACCACGCCGATGCGCTCGGTGCCGTCCGGGTCCATGAACGTGACGAGCTTCACGACGCCGGCTCGCAGATGCTCGCGGTGACGATCGCGTAGACCGTCGCGATCTTCACGAGTCCCTCGATGTCGAGGTTCTCGCCGTGCAGCGGGTCGGGGAGGCCACTCGAGGTGCCGTAGTTCACC
Organism: Thermoleophilaceae bacterium; assembly: GCA_035572055.1. Classification (GTDB taxonomy): domain Bacteria; phylum Actinomycetota; class Thermoleophilia; order Solirubrobacterales; family Thermoleophilaceae; genus JAICJR01. The sequence goes on from DATNBJ010000151.1 coordinate 594, forward strand.
GTCTCGATCCCGTAGCGGGTCAGAGCGGAGGCGTCCGAGAACCAGCGCACCACGTCGCGCTCGGGCGGAGCGCCGAACACGCGCTCGTGGCCGGCGTCGATCGCGGCGATGAGCGGGTGCGACTCCTCGATCTCGGCACCCGGTGCGGTGACGAAGACCTCGGAGGAGATGCCGTGGTCCGGGTAGCGCTCGCGCAGCTCGCGCACCAGCTCGTTGAACGCGTCGCTCGCCTCCTGCATGCGCATCGTGGGCGGCACGCGGATGTCGAGGAAGAGGTCGGTGCGGTTGGGCGTGCGGCTCACGCGCCAGGGGGCGCCGCCGCTCACGGCGCCGATGTTCACCACGCCGTTGATGCCGCCATAGGCGGAGCGCTGCTCCCACTCGGGGATCCACTCGAGCACGTCGCGCAGCACGTCCTGCATGCGGACGATCGAGTTCTCGTGCATGCGTCCGTCGGAGAAGGCCGTGTGCACGAACGGGCCGCTCGTCGAGATTCGCGCCCACATCGTTCCGTAGTGGCCGAGCACGACCTTCTGCTCGGTGGGCTCGCCGAGGATGCACATGTCGGCGATGCCGCCGTGGCTGGCCAGGTAGCGGCTGCCCGCCGCGTAGCCGCGGTAGTCGCGTCCGCGGAAGTCGTCGCCGTATTGCGTCTTCTCGATCTCACCGACCACTGCCGCGATCAGCACGTCGCCGCGCAGCCTCACGCCCGCGTCCTGCACCGCTCTGACCGCCTCGACGTAACACGCGAGCGCGCCCTTCATGTTCGAGATGCCCAGCCCGTAGATGCGGCCGTCCTGCACCACCGCGTGGGGCTGGAAGCCGATCTTGCCCTGCAGGTGCGGCTCGCGGCCGGAGTACGACGTGTCCATGTGGCCGTTGAACATCAGGCTCGGTCCGCCGCCCGTGCCCTCGAGCCGGCCGATCACGTTGGGGCGGCCGTCCTCGACCTCCTGCCAGGTCACCGCGAGACCCATCTCCCGCTGGGTGTCGCGCATCCGCTCGGCCATCTCCTGCTCGCTGCCGGTCGGGCTCGACACGTCCACGAACGAGCTGGCGGTCTGCACCAGCCGCTCCTGGCTGACGCAGGAGGCGACGCGCTCGCGAAGGTCGCTGTCGAGCACCGGGTTCATGTGCGGAAGTGGGGCAGCACCTCGCTGCCGAACATCTCGATCTGCCTCGCGCGATCCTCGCCCCAGAGCTCCAGCATGACATGCGTGCAGCCGGCGTCCCGGTACTCCTGCATCGCGGCGATGCAGTCCTCCGGCGTGCCGGCGATCGGCTTGGTCTTGTCGAGGATCTCGTCGGTCACCGCCGCGGCCGCGGCGAGGCGGCCGCCAGACTCCATCGCTTCGGCGATCGGGACGATCTCGTCCTGGGTGAGCTCGGCCAGGTCGAGCAGCGTGTCGGCGGAGCCCTGGATGTTCTGCACCTTGTTGGCCAGGTACATGCCGGCGATCTCGCGGGCGCCCTCGCGGCCCTTGGCGCGGTCGGCGTCGATCGACGCGACGATCGTGCAGCCGAGGTCGATGTCCTCGGCGTTGCGGCCGGCCTTCTCGGCGCCCTTCGCCAGGTTCCCCCGCGAGTAGCGGACGAAGGCCGGGGTGGTGATGCTCGGCGTGAGCAGGCCGTCCGCCAGCTCGCCGGCCATCACCTGCATCTTCGGACCCGTGCCAGCCACGTACAGCGGCACCGGCTCGCGCGGCGTGTCGGCGTCCGGCTTCAGGGCGGGCACCTTCGCCGTGAACTCCTTGCCGGTGAAGTCGAGCTCGCCACCCTCCAGCACGGCGCGCACGATCTGCACGCTCTCCTTCACGGCGGTCAGCGGGCGCGCGGGCTTGCCGTTCTCGCCCTGGCCGATCTCCTTCATGAAGATCTTCGAGGCGCCGAAGCCGAGCCGGAAGCGGCCGCCGCCGGTGGCCTCCTGCGTGACCCGAGCCTCCATCGCCACCTGGATCGGATGGCGCGCGTAGGGCGAGATGATGCCCCAGCCCACCGTCAGGTTCTTGGTCTCTCTGGCGATCAGGGGAGACAGAGCGGTGGAGGATCGTGCCTCCATCGAGTGCTTACGCCACCACGGGTAGGCCTCGGCGAGCCAGATCGTGTCGAAGCCGTGTTCGTCGAGCGCCCGGGCATGCTCGAGGATCTCCTCGAGCGGCTCCATGGTCAGCTGCATGACGCCGATGCGGAAGGGTGGGGCCAACGTCCGATATTTGATCACATCTGGCGGGGCGAACGCAAGATGCGGCGTCGGGGCCTCGCCAGCTCGCTTCCGAGCAGGTAGCCCGAGCCGCCGCCCACGCCGGCGCCGGGCCACGTGCCGGCGCCGCACATGTGGAGGTTGTCGACCGGCGTCCGGTAGCGGCTCCAGCCCGGGACCGGTCGCAGCAGGAAGTTCTGGGACGGGTGGTGGGAGCCGGCGAGCTGGTCGCCGCCGACGAGGTTCGGGTTGCTCTGCTCGAGATCGCGCGGCGACATCACGTGCCGGCCTTCGATGCGGAGTCCGGGCGCGTACTCCTCGAGGATGTCGATGACCCGGTCGGCGTAGGGCTCCTTGTGCTCCTCCCAGTCGACGTCCGCCGGGACCATCCGCACCTGCACCCAGAGGATGTGCTTGCCCTCCGGAGCGCGGCTGGGATCGATCGCGGTGGGCTGGCCGATCACCAGGGTCGGCCGCTCCGGGAGCCGGCCCGCGACCGCGCGCGTGTAGGCCAGGCTCATGTCCTCGATGTAGGGGCCGAGGTGCACGTAGCACCACTCCCGCAGGTGGTCGCCGGCGGTCCACTTCGGCAGCTCGCTCAGCGCCAGGTGGATCATCATCGTGCCCGGCGCGAAGCGGTAGCGGGCGAGCTTGCGGCGGAAGTCGGCGGGGACCGCGTCGTGGGGGACGAGCTTGTCGAAGAGCACCGGGGCCACGACGTTCGCGATCACGGCGCGGCTCGCGTCGAACCGCGTGCCGTCGGCCAGCTCTACGTGCTTGCCGGTGACCTTTGTCACCTCCGCGTTCGTCCGGAGCTCGCCGCCGGCCGCGCGCAGCATTCCGACGAGCGCGTCGACCATCGTGCGCGCGCCGCCCTGCCCGAGCGCGATGCCGTTCTGAGCCGACGCGAACGTCTCGAGCAGCGGGAACACCGCGCCGCCCGGGATCTCCGGGCTGAAGTCGAGGTGCATGCCCCAGGCGGAGACCAGCGCCTGCACCTGCCCGTCGCTGAAGTGGTCCTCGGCGAACTCGCGCGGCGACTGGAGCACGAGCCGCGCGAGCTCGGCCCACTCCTGGCGCAGCACCCGGCGCTCGCTCCACAGCGCCTTGGCCGCGGCGGCCGACGGCAGCGGCGACCCGAGCACGGCGAGCATCGCGGGCAGCGTCTTGCCGAACCAGGCGCCGAGCTCGTCCCACGCGGCGGCGTCGGCCTTCGACCGCGCCTCGATCGCGGCTCGCGTCTCCGCCGGATCGGTCGACACGCCGAGGAAGCCGTCGGGGAAGAGCGACCCGAACGGCTTCGACGCGCCCGCCACCGCGAAGCCGTGGGACGCCAGCTCGTCCCCGTGCTCGGCGAAGAAGCGCGAGCCCATGAACAGGTTGAGGTTGGTGGCGTAGAGGTCGTGCTTGAAGCCGGGAAGGGTGACCTCTTCGGTGCGAATGGCGCCGCCGGGCTCGGACTCGCGCTCCAACACCGTGACGCTCCAGCCCGCCTTGGCGAGCAGGATCGCGGCGATCAGGCCGTTATGGCCGGCGCCCACGACGATGGCGTCCGAGCGGCTCACAGGGCGACGATTGTCGCGGAGGGGTCAAGCAGGGCGGGTCTGGGGTGTCGGGTGTCGGGTGTCGGGTGTGGGGTGTGGGGTGTGGGGTGTCGGGCGTGGGGCAGGGCGCGCAGCCCAGTCCCAATCCCCAGTCCCCAATCCCCAGTCCCCAGTCCCCAGTCACGAGTCACGAGTCACGAGTCACGAGTCACGAGGACTAGGATCGAGCCCATGACCCAGACACCGACTCGCGAAAGCATCCGCCCCAAGGACTTCCTCAACCTCGACGCGCTGCTCAGTGACGAGGAGCGGATGATCCGCGACACGGTTCGCGCGTTCGTTCAGGACCGCGTGGTGCCGAACGTGGGCGAGTGGTTCGAGGAGGCGCGGATTCCGCTCGAGCTCGCTCAGGAGCTCGGCAAGATCGGCGTGCTCGGCATGCACCTCGAGGGCTACGGCTGCGCCGGCGCGAGCGCCACCGCGTACGGGCTCGCCTGCATGGAGCTCGAGGCGGGGGACAGCGGGGTGCGCAGTCTCGTGTCGGTGCAGGGGTCGCTGGCGATGTACGCGATCCACCGCTGGGGCTCCGAGGAGCAGAAGCAGGAGTGGCTGCCGCGGATGGCGGCGGGCGAGGCGATCGGCTGCTTCGGCCTGACCGAGCCCGACTCCGGCTCGGACCCCGGCTCGATGCGCACGCGCGCGAAGCGCGACGGCGACGACTGGATCCTGCACGGCCAGAAGATGTGGATCACGAACGGGTCGGTGGCGGACGTCGCGGTGGTCTGGGCGATGACGGAAAACGGCGTTCGCGGCTTCCTCGTCCCGAAGGGCACGCCCGGCTTCACCACCCAGGAGATCCACAAGAAGCTGAGCCTCAGGGCGTCCGTCACATCGGAGCTGCTGCTCGACGACGTGCGCCTGCCGGACAGCGCGGTGCTGCCCGAGGCCACGTCGCTGAAGGGACCGCTCTCGTGCCTCAACGAGGCGCGCTACGGAATCGTGTGGGGCGCCGCGGGCGCGGCGAGAGCGTGCTTCGAGGCGGCGCTCGAGTACTCGGCCGAGCGCACGCAGTTCGGCAAGCCGATCGCGAGCTTCCAGATCCAGCAGCAGAAGCTGGCGTACATGGCGCTCGAGGTGAATCGCGCGTCGCTGCTGGCGCTCCACCTGGGACGCATGAAGGACGAGGGCCGGCTGCGGCCGGAGCACGTGAGCATGGGCAAGCTGGGCAACGTGAACGCGGCGCTCGACGTCGCGCGCACCGCCCGCCAGGTGCTCGGCGCCAATGGGGTGACGCTCGAATATCCCGTGATCCGGCACATGAACAACCTCGAGTCGGTGGTCACCTACGAGGGCACCGCCGACATCCACGCGCTGGTCATCGGCGGCGCGCTGACGGGCATCCAGGCATTTAGGTAGCGCCCGGTGTCTGGGGGGCAGCTTGCCTTCCGCCGGCCGCGAACAAACCCGTCGTGACTCGTGACTGGTGACTCGTGACTCGCGCTCGGAAGGTCGAGTCACGAGTCACGAATTACGAGTTACGAGGTCCTGTCCTTGACAGTTGACATTTGATCAATGCGGTTCTAGAGTCGCGGCGCAGGCTCATTCCGCCCGTGAGATTCAGCATCTATTCAGAGATGCAGCTGTGGGACGAGAAGTCGCCGAAGCAGCTGTACGACGAGGTCACCGAGCAGGTGGTGAACGCCGATCGGCTGGGCTATGACGCCTACGCGATCGTCGAGCACTTCTTCTTCGAGCACTTCTCGATCTGCCCGGACCCGCTGAGCTTCTTCACGCAGCTCGCGCCGCAGACGAAGCGCATCCGCTTCCGCACGATGCTCCACGTGCTGCCGTACCACAACCCCACGGTGCTGGCCTCGCGCGTGGCGCAGGCGCAGATCCTCACCGACGGGCGCTACGAGTTCGGCATCGGCCGCGGCCACGGCTGGGTGCCGCCCAAGGCGGGCGTGAAGCTGGCCGACGTGAAGGAGCTCCACCAGGAGTCCTTCGAGGTGTTCTTCAAGGCGCTCGAGAACGAGCGCTTCTCGCACTCCGGCCGCTTCTACGAGGTCCACGACTCGCACGTGATCCCGCCCCCGCCGCCGCGGCTTCCGCGCATCTTCGTGGGCGGCACGAGCGACTCCACCTATGAGCTCGCCGGCGAGAAGGGCTACTCCGTGGCGGTCCCGCCGCTCCTGCCCTACGTCGCCCTGAAGGACCAGCTCGACATCTACCGCGCGAGCTGCAAGGAGCACGGCAACACGCCGGACATCGTCTGGATCCACGCCTGCTACATGGACAACGACCGCGAGGTCGCGCTGCGCGACGCCGAGCTGGGCATGCGCCGCTTCCTCGAGGGGAACGCTTCACCGCTCGCCGAGCTCGGTCCGGCCGACGAGCTGCAGGCCGCCGGATACGGCTTCTACACCTCCGGGATCATGGAGAAGCTGGCGGCCACGCCGTACGACGAGATGATCGAAGGGGACGTCGTCTGGGTCGGGACCCCGGAGGACGTGAGAGAACGGATCGCGGCCACGATCGACGTCTGCGAGGGGCTCACCGAGGTGGCAATCACGGTGAACCCCGGCGGCTTCGATCACTGGCAGTCGATCAAGACGCAGGAGATCTTCGCCCACGAGGTGATGCCCCACTTCCGCCAGCACGGCGAGACGGGCGTCGGGGACGAAGGCGTCGTAATGCAGCAGGTCTAAAGACGTCACCCGAGGGGACGAGGAGGTAGCGAGATGAGAGCAGTGAGACTGCCGGTGGTCTGTTTGCTTTTGGTGGCGGCCACTGCCCTGGCTGCAGTCGGCTGTGGTTCGAGCTCGAAGAGCAGCACCAGTAGCGGCACGAGCTCGGCGGCGGCGTCCAATGGCAAGCCGATCGTGATCGGCGCGGCGATCGACCAGACCGCGCTGATGAGCTCGTTCGACGGCCCCGCGCTGGCGGCCGCCCAGCTCGAGGTGAACAAGGTCAACGCGGCGGGCGGCGTGGCCGGTCACAAGCTTCAGTTCCAGGTCGAGAACACGCAGCTCAAGCCCGACCGCACGAAGGCGGCGGCGTCGGACCTGATCAGCAAGGGCGCGCAGATCCTCTGGGTGACCTGCGACGTGGACTTCGCCACGCCCGCGATCCAGGAGGGCCTCAACGCGAAGCTGCTGACGGTCTCGCCGTGCATCGGCACCGACCAGATGGGCCCGCAGCGCTTCGGCTCCGCCGGCGAGCTCGCGTTCACCTACGGCAACGTGGCCCAGGACGAGGGCTCTGCGGTGGCCCAGCTCGCGATCAACAAGGGCTGGAAGACGGCCGACGTGGTCACCGACAAGCAGATCGTCTACAGCGTGAACGTCTGCAAGTCGTTCACGAAGAAGTTCACGGAGCTCGGCGGCAAGGTCCTGGACCAGGAGTCCTGGACCCAGGGCGATCACACCGTCGGCAACGTCGTCAGCCGCGTGAACGGCAAGAAGGCGGACACGATCGCCCTCTGCACCACCACGAGCCCGGACCTGCCGACCTTCGTGTCGGGCATCCGCGGCGTGGGCAACAAGGCGCCGATCATCGGCGCCTGGGAGCTCGACGGCGCGTACTGGCTGCCGAAGGACCCGAAGGTGTCGGACAACATCTGGTTGACCACGTACGCCTCGGTGTACGGCGACGACCCGAGCAAGGACGTTCAGGGCCTGATCGATCAGCTGAAGGCCGAGAACAAGGCTCCCGTCACCGGCGGATTCGTGACCGGAGCGGCCACGATCGACGGCATCGTGGCGGCACTGAAGCAGACGAACGGCGACACCGACGGCGCGAAGCTGGCGGCGGCGATGCAGAAGTTCCAGAATCTGCCCACCATCTCGGGCAACGTGAGCTTCTCGCCCCAGTTGCACTCGGTGTTCGGCCGTGAGTACCGGATCATTCACATCGACAAGGGCAAGCCGGCTTTCGCGGAGCTGCTCAAGGCACCGGGGCTTGCCAATATCAGCTGAGAGGTTCGTTTGGCAGACAGCCCTCCTCTAGGGGAACGACGGCCCGAAGGTTCGCTTCGGGCCGTCGACGTCTTCCGCTCCTATGCGGGCGTCCAGGCGCTTGGCGGCGTGACGCTCGAGCTGCGGCGTGGGGAGATCGTGGGGCTGATCGGGCCGAACGGCGCCGGCAAGACCACGCTCGTGAACCTGCTGAGCGGGGCCGACAAGCCCACCTCGGGGACGATCGAGCTGGACGGCATGGACGTGACGGGCTGGTCGCCGCCCCGGCGGGCTCGCGCCGGGCTGGCGCGCACCTTCCAGCACGGCCACACGTTCCACGCGCTGAGCGTCCGCGAGAACGTGGAGGTCGCGGCCCTGGGTGTGGGGGAGAAGGCGGCTGAGGCGCGCGAGCGCGCGTCTGCTCTGCTCGATCTCCTGGAGCTGACCGAGCGCGCCGATCAGCCTGCGGCGACCCTGCCGCACGGCGACGAGCACAAGCTCGGTGTGGCGCGGGCGCTGGCCATGAGGCCGTCCTACGTCCTGATGGACGAGCCGGCCGCCGGACTGCCCGACGCCGAGGTGCCCGCGTTCGCCCTGGCCATGCGCATGGTCCGCGACGAGTACGGCGCCGGCGTGCTCGTGATCGACCACAACATGGCGCTGATCATGGAGGTGTGCGAGCGCATCTACGTGCTCGACGGCGGCCGCGCGCTGGCGCAGGGTACGCCGGCGGAGATCCGCGAGAACATCGACGTGGTGAGCGCCTACCTGGGCGGCGGCGGGGTGGCGGTGGAGGAGGCGAATGTCTGACGCCTCGCCGGCGCTGGCCGTCTCCGGCCTCGAGGTGCGCTACGGCGGAGTGGCGGCCGTACGCGACGTGTCACTCGAGGTGGGTCGCGGCGAGATCGTCGGGCTCGTGGGGCCGAACGGCGCAGGCAAGAGCTCCACATTGATGGCGATCATGGGCGCTGTCTCGCCGAGCGCCGGCGACGTGCTGATGGGCGGGCGCTCGATCCGCGGTATGCGCTCCGAGGACATCGCACGTTCAGGCATCGCGCTGGTGCCCGAGGGGCGGCACATCTTCTCCAACCTGTCGGTCCGCGAGAACCTGCGGCTGGGGCTCGTGGGGCGGCGCGAGTCGAACGGCGTGGCCAAGGATCTCGACTGGATCCAGACGCTGTTCCCGGTCGTCAAGGACTTCGCCGACCGCCACGCCGCCGCCCTGTCGGGCGGCCAGCAGCAGCAGCTCGCGATCGCGCGGGCACTGCTCGCAAAGCCAGACATCCTGATCCTCGACGAGCCGTCACTCGGCCTCGCGCCGGTGGTCGTGCAGGCGGTGTGGGAGGCGCTTGCGGAGATCAACCGCCAGGGCGTCACGATCCTGCTCGTGGAGCAGCGCGCGCAGATCACCGTGTCGTTCTGCTCGCGCACGTACGTGATGAGCAACGGGCAGATCCGGATGACGCTGACGCCCGGCGACGCCGACAACACCGAGCGCATGGTCAGCGCCTACTTCGCCTCGTGACCGCGCTCCAGTACATCGTCGACGGGATCGCGCTCGGCGCCGTTTACGCGCTCGTGGCGGTGGGGCTGGCGCTGGTGTTCGGCGTGATGCGGCTCGTGAACTTCGCCCACGGCGAGCTGATCACTGCGGCCGCGTACACGCTCTATCTGACGTCGTCGTGGCCGAAGGTGTTCGCCTGCGCGATCTCGCTGCTCGTGGCGGTCGGGCTGGCGCTGTTGATGGAGCTCGTGATCTTCCGGCGGCTGCGCTACGCCACGCCGGCCACGGCGCTGGTCACCACGTTCGCGGTGGCGTTCGCCCTGGAAGCGGTGTGGCTGATCGCGTTCGGGCCTCAGGGCAAGTCCGCCGACGTGCTGTCGAGCCTGAACAGGACCGCCACCCATGGGTCGCTGCACATCCGCTGGGTCACGATCACGATGGTCGGCGTCGGGGCCGTGCTGCTCGCCGGCACCGGGCTGCTGCTCAACCGGACGCGCATCGGTCTCGAGATGCGGGCCGCCGCGGCCGACTTCCGCGCCGCGCGGCTGCTCGGCGTCCGCGCCAACCGCGTGATCGGCACCGCGTTCCTGCTCGGTGGATTGTTCGCGGGCGTGGTGGCGCTGCTGCTCACGGCCACCCAGCCGCTGGTCACGCCGACGTTCGGGCTGCAGATCACGATCCTCGCGCTGGTCGGTGTGGTGGTGGGCGGCATGGACCGGCTGGTGTCGGCGACTTTGGGCGGGTTCGCCATCGGCTTCGTCAACTCGCTGCTCGGCGACGTGCTGCCCTCGTCGCAGGGCGTCTTCCTCACCTCGTTCCTCTATCTGCTCGTGATCGTCGTGCTCGTGCTGCGGCCGGGCGGCGTGTTCGTGCCGGGTGGCGCGTCGGCGCGGGTGGAGCGGGTATGAGGATCAGCCGGAAGTCACTGCTGGAGCTGGGCGCGCCCGCGCTGCTGCTCGTGGCCGTGAGCGTGATCGCGTCGCTGGTCTCCGTGGGCAGCCAGCAGGACTTCATCACCGCGCTCGTGAACGCGACGATCGTGATCGCGCTGTGGGTGTTCATCGGCAACTCGGGCGTGATCTCGTTCGGCCACATCAGCTTCGTGGCGCTGGGCGCCTTCGCCGCCGGCCTCATGACGATCGAAACCATCGTGAAGCCGAACGTGATGCCCGACCTGTTCCCGTTCCTGCAGCACCACAGCGTGGGCAACGTGCCGTCGCTGGTGCTCGCCGCGCTGATCGGCGGGATCGTGGCGCTGGTGCTCGGCGCTCCGCTGATGCGGCTCTCGGGGCTGTCGGCGTCGATCGCCACGTTCGCCGTGCTCGGCATCACCAACAACGTGCTCACGTACTGGGAGAAGATCGGGCCGGGCGCGCAGACGCTGTCGCTCGTCCCCGAGACCACCGGGCCGTTCCAGGCGCTGGTGGGGGCGCTGATCGCGCTGGTGATCGCGTTCGCCTACCAGCACAGCCGCTCGGGCCGCCTGCTGCGGGCCGCGCGCGAGGATCCGCACGCGGCGCGGGCGATCGGCGTGCGCATCGAGAGGCATCGGCTCGTGGCGTTCACGATCAGCGGCGCGCTGGCCGGACTCGCCGGCGGGCTGCTCGTGCACCAGATCGGCAGCATCACCACGAACCAGGTCTACCTCGACCTCACGTTCCTCACGCTCGCGATGCTCGTGATCGGCGGCGCCTCGAGCCTCTGGGGCGCGGTGGTGGGAGCGGTCGCCGTCAGCCTGCTCGACTCGTTCCTGAGCAATGCCGAGAACGGCACCGACGTGATCTTCTTCCACCTGAAGATCCCCAACGGCGGGAGCCTCCTGATCCTCGGGATCCTGATGGCGCTGGCGCTCCTGTTCCGCCCGAACGGGTTGACGGGCGGGCGCGAGGCTTCGCTCAAGTCGCTGGTGGCACTCGGCGGGCGGCTACCCCGTTTGGGTAAAGCCCGCCATACCGTGTAGCGAGCCACACCAAGCGCACCGCATCGGCTGCAGACGCGTTACTGCGAGCGCCCGCCCGGCAGCTCCCTGCCCAGCCAGCCTCGATAGAAGCCCTCGAGGTCGGGCAGGTATTCGTGGACCACGGGGTAGCCGGGCGTGATCGCCTCGGTCTCCAGCAGGTGGCCTGAGACCGGGCAGTAGTACTCGCGCAGCTCCATCCAGTCGCCGTCCGGGTAGGCCAGGCGCGGATAGATCTCCTCGTACAGCTCGTCGGTGTCGCGGACGAACACGAGCGCGTGCATCTTCCAGTTCTCGTTCCACCTGCAGAGGTCGGCGCCGGCGTCGGTGCGGATCACCAGCTCGCTGTCCTCCAGTCGCCTGACGATGTTCAGGCCCTCGCCGAACGGCAGCACGATCGGGTCGTCGTAGCCGACCCGCTCCTGCAGCAGCTCGACCCACAGGTCGAACCGGCTCGGGTCCTTCAGGCCGGACTGGATGTCGCGCACGGAACGGCGTGTGAGCTTCTCGTCGAGCAGATCGGCCAGCAGCTCCTTGGTCATGTCGGTGGCGATCGGCACCTCGAACTCGTCGTCCGGGCGGAAGGTCTCCACGTTCGCCAAGAACGTCGCCACCGACTCCTCCGGCGTGATCTTGCCGGGCTCGGCGCGCTGCACGACGACGGTTGGCGTGATCACGTCGAAGTCGAAGTCCTCGGGCAGGTCCCAGGCGCCGCGGTACTCGGCCGCCCAGCCCGGCTCGAGCCGCATCGACTCCGCGTACATCACCTTCACCGGCTCGATCAGGTCCTGCCTGAGGATCCGCTCGCGCTGCTCGGCCCACCATTCGTGAGCGGGGCGGCCGCGCTCGAGGCGCTGCCTGCGGACGGCGTCGCGATCCCTTCGGCCGTAGGCGCGCTCGGCCCACTCGGCCTGGATGTGGCCGCCGGCGATGTCCTCGTCGATCGAGTCGTCGGGACGCAGCAGCGGGTCGCCGAGGCCGCCGCCGCCGCGGCCGCTCGACAGGTAGATGTCGCCGTGCTTCACGGCCTGCATCAGCGTGTAGGGGTCCTGCTTCACGTCGTGCTCGCCGCCGATCGAGTTCAGCGCCAGCACCTCGCCGCTCACGTCGGCGACGGGGTAGGCCTCGCCGCGCGCGGCCTGCTCGTGGATGTCCGAGCCGTAGATGTTGTGGACGTACGCCTGGGCGCCGGGGTAGCCGCCGAAGATGCCGGGCGAGGTGAACATTCCGCCCGTGCCCATGTTCTCCACCTCGAAGTCGGGCGTGTTGTTCACGAGCAGGAGCGACTCGAACGAGGAGCCGCCGCGGTGGCGGCCCACGCCGCCTGTGTACGGCTTGATTCGCCGGCCCAGGTAGATCATCGGCTTCACCAGCTCCCACATCTCGATGTCGCCCATGTCGCCCTCGGGGTTGAACACGGCGGCGCCGTAGTCGAGGCCGTCGAGCACGTACTTGCCGCCCTGGCCCTGCGCTCCGATCTCGAAGTTCATGAAGCCGGAGACCTGGCCGTACTGGTCGATGCCGCCGCCCTGCGCGACGTTGCCGGGCACCGTGTAGGTGCCGACGATCTCCTCGATGTAGCCGCGGCTCTGGAGCGCGCGGGAGATCGCCCGCAGGTAGCCCACGGACGTGCAGAACATCGGCATCCACGGGAACGACGACGAGCAGGGCGCGTCACCGAGGTTCGCCCAGCTTCCGAGCGTGAGGTTCAGCTCGGTGGCGTAGTAGGCGCCGTCGTTGATCTTGTCGTTGCAGATCAGCGTCTGCGTGAACAGGATCCACTGCATGCCCTGCTGGGCGGCCGGCGTGGCGTTGAAGCTGTGCCAGCCCCAGGCGGAGCAGCCGCGCAGGTCGGTGGTGAAGCGGCCGTCGGCGTCCACGACGGCCTCGTAGGCGCCGTGGATGATCAGGTCGCGCTGGGCGCGCTTCGGCATCTGCGGCTTGTCCGCGTAGCGGGCCTCGGCGAAGCCGGCGGCGCGATAGCGGCCGGGCACGAGCAGCGAGCGCACCCGGTGCTTGAAGGCGCGGCGGCCGTCCTCGATCGCCTCGCGCATGAACTGCTTCACCGTGTCCACGCCCTCCTCGAGCACGAGGCGCTCCACGGTGTCGCGGATCATGTGGCAGCCGGCCAGCCGGGTGCGCTCGTCGAGGATGTAGAGGCCGGGCGCGCGGCTCTGCATCGACACGCGCTTCCAGTGCCACTGGGCCACCGTGTCGCGCTCGCCGATCTTCATGCAGTGGAGGTCGATGCCGTCGTCGAAGCGCGTGGTGGGCGCCACGCAGACGCCGCCGGGGGTCGTCGCGCCGATGTCCATCACGTGGATCACGCCGCCGGCCCACGCGATGAGCTCCTTGTTCTCCGGGTCGAAGATCGGGACGAAGGTCTGCACGTCGGCGTTGTGCACGTCGCCGAGCGTGGGCTGGTTGTTGGCGAAGATGTCGCCCGGCCGGATCTCCGGGTTGTCCTCCCAGCCGTTGCGGACCATGAACTTGATGGCCTCGCTCATCGTGTGGACGTGCACGATGATCCCGGTGGAGAGCGCCACGTTGTCGCCCTCGGGGGTGTAGAGCGCGAAGCAGATCTCGCCCAGCTCACGCACGATCGGACTGGCCGAGATGTTCAGCGCGGTCTCGCGCGCCGACACCATTCCCCCGCGCACGCGCGAGAACAGCTTCTCGAAGTGGAGCGGGTCCTCTTCCTTCATCGGCATCGTGGTGAGGCCCTGGTAGTGGCCGGTGGCCTCGAAGCGCGCCTCTGAGCTCTCGAGCATCTCCTTCAGCGTCTGGCCGTCCCAGCCGATGGGTGCCCTCTGCTGCTGCTCGAGCTCGCGGACCTTGTCGATCGTGGCCATCGCTCAGGCCTCCTTGTTCTCGAGGTGGAAGATGCCGTGCTCGTCGAGCCTCGCTCGGCGGTCCGGCGGTATGGGGAAGGTGGTGGACTCGGCCTCGAGGATGGCCGGGCCCTCGAGGGCGTGGCCGGGGCGGACCTCGTCCATCTCGTGGATGGCGGTCTCGGTCCAGCCGCCGCTCCACCAGACATTGCGCGTCTCCTTCACCGGCGGCTCGCCCGACGCTGCGTCGAGCACCGGAAGGCGCGGCTGCTCGATCGGCACCGAGCCCTTCACGATCGCCTGCGCAACGAGGTAGCCGAGCTCCGGTGAGGAGGCCGCGCGCGCGTACATGCGCGTGTAGGTCTGCTCGAAGGCGTCGCAGAGCTTTTCGGCGTCCTCCGCCGTGCTCAGCTCGCCGCTCGGCGCGTCCACCTCGATGTCCACGAGCTGGCCGTAGTACTGCATGCGGACCATGTGCGTGAAGGTCACGCTGTTGGGGTCCTCACCGGACTTCTCGAACTCGGCCAGCACGCGGTCCTCGAGGGCGCGCCAGGTTTGCGTGACGAGGCCGACCATCTGCGCTTTCTCTTCTGCGCTTTGCGTGGGCAGCAGCGGGAGGTCGACCTGGCGGTCGAAGCGGTACTCGAACTCCGCGCATGCGCAGCCGAAGGCGCTGAAGCCGGCGGCCCACTCGGGCACCAGCACCTGCTGGTAGGGCACGCCCGCGGTGTAGCCGGCCACGTGGAGCGGGCCGCCGCCGCCGTAGCAGAGCAGCGTGAAGTCGGCGGGCGAGTAGCCCTTGCCGAGGATGCGCCCCACGGCGTCGTTTCTGAGTGACGTCTCGAACAGCTCGATCACGCCGGCGGCCGCCTCTTCGAGGCCGAGGCCGAGCGGGTCGGACACCTGGCGCTTGACCTCCGCCTTGGCGCGCTCGATGTCGAGCGTCACCTGGCCGCCGAGGAAGTAGTCCGGGTTCAGGCGGCCGAGCACCAGGTTCAGGTCCGTGATGCTCACCGTCTTCACGCCGCCCTCGGGCCAGGCGGTGCCGATGCTCGCGCCCGCGGAGTCGGGGCCGATCTCGGGCCGCCTGGAGGACGGGTCGATCCGCACGAACGAGCCGCAGCCGGCGCCGACGCTGTCCATCTGCACGAGCGGCATGTTCAGCATGAACTTGGCGACGTTCGGCGTGGAGGTCACGTCGTAGCGCTTGTTCACGAGCAGCGCCATGTCGAAGCTCGTGCCGCCGATGTCGGTGCAGAGCACGTTGCGCAGGCCGATCTGGTCGGCGAGCCAGCGCGCGCCCACCACGCCGCCGATCGGGCCGGACACGAGCGTGGTGGCGAGCTGGTCGGCGTCGATCGAGATCGTGCCGCCGTGTGAGGCCATCACGCGCAGCTCGAAGCCGGCGCCGGCGTCCTTGGTGCGCTTGCGCACCGCGCGCAAGGTGCCCCGGCTCGGCTCGGCCGCGTAGCCCTCGATCACGGTGGTGTTGAGACGTGGGAAGTCGCGACGGGCTGGATAGAGCTCGGATGAGATGAAGAGGGGGCAGTTGCCGTTGAGCCCGCGCGCGTCCTTCTCCTCCTGGAGGATCTCCTTCACGCGCGCCTCGTGGGCGGGGTTGCGGTAGCTGAAGAGCAGCGAGACGCAGATGCCCTGGACGCCGTCGTCGAGCAGTGCTTTCGCGGCTTCTCTCACGTCCTGCTCGCGCAGGGGCAGCACCTCGTTGCCGAACAGGTCGATGCGCCCTCTTACGCCGTGGACTCTTTCGCGGGGGACGAGCGGCGGGTTGTGGTGGTGGGTGGCGATGTGGAGACGGTCGGCGTACGAGTAGCCGAGGTAGGTCTGGATGCCGCGCTCCATCTGGAGCGAGTCCTCCTGGCCGGCGGTCACGATCACGCCGACGTCGAGGCCCTGGCGCTGGAGCAGGCGGTTGAGCATGGCGGTGCCGCTGAACACCCCGGAGTGGATGCCTGGGAAGGCGTCGCCGGTCTGGAGGTCCCACTGGCGGAGGGCGTCCTCGGCGGACTGCATTAGGCCGTCGCTCTCGTCCTCGGGTGTCGACTGCGCCTTCCCGACCACGAAGCGGCCGGTCTCATCGACGATGAACGTGTCCGTCATGGTGCCGCCGGCGTCGATCGCCAGCACACGCGGCGTGTGCTCCATACCCACTCCTCCTCTCGCTTCCGCGCGGACCGTAGATCAGGCCTGCGGCCTTGTGAACGTGCTGTACGGCCGAGGGCCCTTTTCGGATTTGTGGGAATCCCACAAAGAGGTCGTTTTCGGCCGTTGACAGAGCGTTGAGTGGGTTACGGTCCGGTCGTGCGCCAGAGCTTCGCGAGCCCGCCGACGCGTGCCTCGCGCGTGGGCATCGAGGAGATCGTCGCGGAGATGAGCGGCGAGCTCGATGACGTCGCCCGCTTTCTCACCGACGTGATCCACCAGGAGCTCGACGAGCTCGACGACGAGATGTACGTCGGCACGCTCCAGAGCGTGCGCTCGAACCTCGGGCTGATCATGACGATGCTGCACGAGGGGGTGGAGCCATCGGATGCGGTGGCGCCGTCCGAGGCCGTGGCCTACGCGAAGGAGTACGCGCGGCGAGGGCTGTCGTTCGAGCTGCTGCGGCGAGCGTACCGGAG
>DATNBJ010000152.1:0-4618 GCA_035572055.1 Thermoleophilaceae bacterium
GAGATCGTCACCGGGCCGAACGGCGACCCGCCGGAGGGCGGCTTGAAGATCCCCTTGATCGCCACGTGCAGCTGCTTGCCGGTCGGCGTCGTGATCGTGACCGGCGTCCCGACGTGCAGGTTGTGGTCCTTCGCGTAGCCGTCGTCCACGAACGCGCCGTCGTTGCCCAGGCTCGACAGCACCGACTGCGAGCCCTCCTTCCAGTCGAGCCGGATCACCTGCCCGATGTCGGAGTCCACGCCGCTCTGGTTCTCGGCCTTGCCGAAGATCTTGGACCGGTCGCCGCGGACGCTCGCGATCGACTGGAGGCCGGGCGTCTTCGCGGCCGATTCCGCCACCGCCTTCGGCACGGGCGAGAAGTTGTTCTGGGCGGTGATCACGTAGTCGCCCTTGAACAGCGCGTCGACCGCGCCCTTGAAGTTGGAGATGATCCCCGAGGCGAGCATCGCCACGAGGGTGACCAGGGCGAGCCCGATCATCAGCGCGGCCGCGGTGGATGCCGTGCGCTGCGGGTTGCGCCGCGCGTTCTCGCGCGCGAGCCGTCCCACCGCGCCGCCGATCCGCACCGCCGGCCAGCCCAGCCACTCGGCAAGCGTCGGAACGAACCGCGCCGACAGCAGCGCCACGCCGATGAAGACGAGCAGCGCGCCGGCGCCCATCGAGCCGAGCACGCCGCCGGTGCTGAGGCCGGGGGCGAAGAGCCCGTAGACCAGCAGGGCGAAGCCGAGCAGGGTCAGCACCGCGGAGCGGATCGTGCGGCCCCGCTGGGAGCCCTTCTCGGGGAGCACCGAGCCCTCGCGCACCGCCGCGATCGGCTCGACCCGCGTGGCCCGAATCGCCGGCCGGAGGCTGGCGACGATCGTCACCAGGATGCCCACGACCAGGCAGACGATGATCGTCCGCGACTCGAACACGAGCCCACTGTTCGGCAGCGTGAAGCCGACCGCGTCGAACAGGCTGAACAGCCCCTCGGCCAGGCCGAGACCCGCGAACAGACCCGCGACCGACGCGAGCACGCCCACCGTGGTCGACTCGAGCAGGATCGCCCGCAGCACCTGGCGCCGGCTGGCACCGAGCGTGCGCAGGATCGCGAACTCGCGGGTGCGCTGGGCGATCGTGATCGACAGCGAGTTGGCGATCACGAAGCTGCCGACGAACAGCGCGATGCCCGCGAACGCGAGCAGGAAGGTCTTGAAGAAGGACAGGAACGAGTCGGTGGCCTCCGACGACTTCTCGGCCTGCGCCTCGCCCGTCCGCACCTGCGTCGCGGGCGGCAGGATCGGTTTGATCGCGTTCACGAGCTGCTGCGGCGAGACGCCGGTCCGGGCCGACGCCCGGATGTCGTCGAGCTTGCCCACCTTGCCGAACAGCTTCTGCGCCGTGGGCAGGGTGAAGCCCGCCAGCGTGGCGCCTCCCAGCGAGGCGGCCGAGCCGAACTTCACGAGCCCGGACACGCGCATCTTCACCTCGGGCCCCTGCGCCTGGACACCGATCGTGTCACCAACCTTGATGTGCTTCTTCGACGCGGTGGAGGTGTCGACCACCACCTCGTTGTCCTTCGGCCAGTCGCCCTTCGAGATCGTCAGCGACGAGAACTCCGGGCGCGCCGGATCGACGCTGAAGCCCAGGTTGGGCGCGCCGCCGAAGGAGATCGCCTTTCCGTTCTTCACGAGCTGCGGCTCGCCCGCCACGCCGCCGATCGCGTCCTTCACGTCGGGAAGCTGGCGGACCTTCGCGAGCAGCGCCTCGTCGAACGACGGGATCGAGCTCTCGTTCCCGCTCATCGAGTTCGCGTCCTCCACCGCGCTGCGGCCGGTGATGGTCGCGTCGGTGCCGCGGTAGATCGTCTGGAAGATCGAGTCGAACGCCCTGGTGATCGAGTCGGTGAGCACGAAGGTGCCGCTCATCAGCGCCACGCCGAGCACGATCGCGATCGCCGTGAGCACCGAGCGCAGCTTGCGCGACAGGAGCCCCTTCAGCGCGATCGAGGTCATGTGGCGGTGAGCTCCTTCATCACGCCGAGGATCGAGTCTTCGTCACACTGGCCCAGCTCGCGAACCACGCGCCCGTCCTCGAGGAAGAGGATGCGGTCCGCGATGGCGGCCACGTACGGGTCGTGGGTGACCATCACGATCGTCTGCCCGCTGTCGGTCACCGAGCGCCGCAGCAGATCGAGGATCTCGGTGCTGCCGGCGCGGTCTAGGTTGCCCGTCGGCTCGTCCGCGAACACGACGCTGGGCTGGTTTATCAGCGCACGGGCGATCGCGGCGCGCTGCTGCTGGCCGCCCGACAGCTCGGCGGGACGGTGGCTCAGGCGGTCGCCCAGGTGGCTCGCGCCGATCACCTCGTCGAACCACGCCTTGTCGGGCTGCCTGCCGGCGATCGCCAGCGGCAGCTCGATGTTCTCCTGCGCGTCGAGCGTCGGCAGCAGGTTGAAGAACTGGAAGACGAAGCCGATCTTCTCCCGGCGCAGGAGCGTCAAATCGTCGTCGCCGAGCTTCGTGATGTCCACGCCGTCGAAGAGCACGCTGCCATCGGTCGGCTGGTCGAGCCCGGCGAGGCAGTGCATGAGCGTGGACTTGCCCGAGCCGGACGGGCCCATCACCCCGGTGAGCTGGCCCCGGTGGATCTCCACGTCGACCTCGCGCAGCGCGTAGACGGCGGCGTCGCCCTCGCCGTAGCGGCGGGTGAGTCCGCGGGCCACGACCACGGCGTCATCTGGGGTTGCGCTAGTCGGCTGCGAGTCCGCCATGCCTCAGTAGGGTTGCAGCTAGCTCGTCTGGAGGACGTCCGGCTTCGCCCCGCGCGCCAGTTTCTGCCGCACGCCGGCGTCGAGCTCCACCTTCCGGAGCCGCACCGCATCGGGCGTCACCTCCACGCACTCGTCCTCGCGGATGAAGTCGAGCGCCTGGTCGAGCGAGAGCTGATGGTGGGGCGCCAGGCGCACCAGCTCGTCGGCCGTGGAGGAGCGCATGTTGGTGAGCTTCTTCTCGCGCACGGCGTTCACGTCGAGGTCGTCGGCGCGCGAGTTCTCGCCCACCACCATGCCCTCGTACACCTCTTCGCCCGGGCCGAGGAAGAGCTGGCCGCGCTCCGAGAGCTTGAGCAGGGCGAACTGCGTGGTGGACCCGCGCCGGTCGGCGACGAGCGAGCCGCTCGGGCGCGTCTTGATCTCCCCGTGCCACGGCTCGTAGCGCTCGAACACGGAGTGCAGGATGCCGGTGCCGCGTGTCTCTGTCATGAACTCCGTGTTGAAGCCGATGAGGCCCCGCGCGGGGATCAGGTACTCGAGCCGCACCCAGCCCGTGCCGTGGTTCACCATCTGATCCATCCGGCCCTTGCGCAGGGCGAGCAGCTGCGTCGTGACGCCCAGGAAGTCCTCGGGGATGTCGATCGAGAGGCGCTCCACCGGCTCGTGCAGGGCGCCGTCGATCTCGCGCGTGAGCACCTGGGGCTTGCCCACGGTGAGCTCGAAGCCCTCGCGCCGCAGCGTCTCGACGAGCACCGCGAGCTGGAGCTCGCCGCGCCCCTGCACCTCCCAGGTGTCCGGCCGCTCCGTGGTGTTCACGCCGATCGAGACGTTGCCCACCAGCTCCTGGTCGAGCCGGCTCTTGAGCAGCCGGGCGGTGAGCTTGTCGCCCGAGCGCCCCGCCAGAGGTGAGGTGTTGATGCCGATGGTCATGGCGAGCGCGGGCTCATCGACGGTCACGGGCGGCAGCGGCCGCGGATCCGCCGGGTCGGCGATCGTGTCGCCGATCATCACGTCGGGCAGCCCCGCCAGCGCGATGATCTCGCCGGGACCGGCCTCGTCGGCGTCCAGGCGCTCCATGCCCTCGGTGATGTAGAGCTCGGTGACCTTCACCTGCTCGATCTCGCCGTCGCGGCGGCACCAGGCCACGGTCTGGCCGCGCCGAATCGTGCCCTCGTGCACGCGGCAAAGCGCGAGCCGGCCGACGTAGGGGGAGGCGTCGAGGTTGGTCACGAGCGCCTGGAGCGGGAGGCCCTCGCCGTAGGTGGGCGCGGGGACGGTCGATCGGATCAGCTCGAACAGCGGGCGCAGGTCTTCGCCCTCCACGCCCTCCTCCGTCTGCGCCCAGCCGGCCTTCGCGTTCGTGTAGACGATCGGGAACTCGATCTGCGCCTCGTCCGCGTCGAGATCGAGGAACAGCTCGTAGACCTCGTCCACGACCTCGCGAATGCGAGCGTCGGGACGGTCGACCTTGTTCACCACCAGGATCACCGGCAGGCGCTGCTCGAGCGCCT
Organism: Thermoleophilaceae bacterium; assembly: GCA_035572055.1. GTDB lineage: Bacteria > Actinomycetota > Thermoleophilia > Solirubrobacterales > Thermoleophilaceae > JAICJR01. Next base: position 4,264 of record DATNBJ010000152.1, read on the forward strand.
TGCGCAGCACGAAGCGGGTCTGGGGCAGTGGACCCTCGGAGGCGTCGACGAGCAGAAGCACGCCGTCGACCATCGTCAGGCCGCGCTCCACCTCGCCGCCGAAGTCGGCGTGGCCGGGGGTGTCGACCAGGTTGACCTTCGTCTCGCCGTACCTCACCGCGGCGTTCTTCGCCAGGATCGTGATGCCGCGCTCGCGCTCCTGGTCCATCGAGTCCATCACCCGGTCGGCCACCTGCTTGTGGGCGGAGAAGACGCCGGACTGGCGCAGCATCGCGTCGACCAGCGTCGTCTTGCCGTGGTCGACGTGGGCGATGATCGCGATGTTGCGCAGGTCCTCCCGCGAGGGCATGGGCAC
>DATNBJ010000153.1:0-3290 GCA_035572055.1 Thermoleophilaceae bacterium
GGCGACCGATCGCCCGGAGCCGCAGGAAGAGGTCATCGAGAACTACCGCGACGAGGCTGTGCGCCGGGCGCTGGACAAGCTCCCGGAGCGCGAGCGCGACGTTGTCGAGCTTCGCTTCGGCGTGGGACGTGCGGAGCCCACCCCCCTCCGCGAGACCGGCCGCGTGCTCGGCATGTCCGCCGAGCGTGTGCGTCAGCTCGAGGAGCGTGCGCTCCGGCAGCTCGCTGAGAGCGGCGACCTCGAGTCCCTCCGCGAGGCGGCCTAACCAAACTTCGTGGCGCCGGGGCGCGCCACGTCAGTGAAGATCTGTGACCGGGTGGCGGGCGCTCCCGCGGCCGCCACCCGGCACGGATCGATCTATACCGCTCGTACCACCGCGGCCGTGGCGGCCGCTGTTATCACCACCACGAGCAGTGGAGCTCTGAGCGCCAGCGGCACAGCCGCGGCCGCCAGTCCCGCCGCGCGTGGGTCGAGCTCCAGGCTGTGATCGCCACCGAACGTGTTCGTCACCACGAGCGCCGCGAGCATGGCCGGCGCCAGCAGGGCGATCACGCCTCCGAGGCGCTCGGGCAACTCGCGCCCGTGGATCAGCAGCGCGCCGCTCGACTTGATGGCGATCGTCGCGAGTCCGACGATGGCCACCGCTGCCCAGGCGGCGCTCACCGCCGGCGCCAACCCACGAGGCAGGCCACGCAGGCCGCGATGAGCGGGATGCCGGGCTTTGTGAACGGGATCGTGGCGAGCGCGATCGTCGCGCCCACGACCGCCGCCAGTGCAGCCTGGCGCGAGCGGATCTGACCCACCAGCAGCGCGAGGAACAGTGCGGGAAAGGCGGCGTCGAGTCCGAGGTCGTTCGGGTCGCCGATCAGCTTGCCGCCGACGATTCCCAGCGCCGTGCCGCCCACCCAGGCCACGTACAGGACGGCGCCGGCGCCGATCAGGATGCGCCGGTCGAAGCGGCCGCCCCCGCGGTTCGACAGGGCCCACGACTCGTCCACCACGAGCTGGGCCTCGAGCAGACGCCTTACGCGGCCCGGGCTGAGGGCGTCCGCGACCGACATGCCGATGGGCGCGTAGCGCGCATTCAGCAGGATCGCAGCGACGCACGCGGCCGCCAGTCCGCCACCGGTGGACAAGACCGATGCCACCGCGAACTGCGCCGAGCCGGCGAAGGTCGTGGTGGACATCACGAACGGCGCCAGTGAACCCATGCCGGCGTCGCGCGCGAGGACTCCGAACGAGATCCCAAACGCCAGCACCGCCACCGCCAGCGGAAGTGCGAGCCGGATTCCGCTGCGGTATTGCGTGACAAATCGCATAACCGCCCTTGAGCTTACACTGGTTACGTAGCCTAGAGCTGCCCGCCTCCCACGCTGAGCCGGCCCACCCCGCCGCGATCGCCACGCGGCCGCGGGAGGATACGGACCTCCTGAGCGAAGTTCTGTGCCGCGGTGAGGTAGACGGCCTGGCGCACACTGACGCGGAGCGTGGCGATCACGTGATCTCCATCCGCGCCCGCACGCGATGCCAGGAGCTGGACGTCCTGGATCGCCAGGTAGGTGCGGCCGCGCCCGCTGCCGCGCGCGCCGGTGGTCACAAGGACGTCCACCCGCCCGCCCGGCGGCCCGAGCGCCGCCGTGCTGCCGGCGGCGGTGACCGCCACGGCACGCTCCCCGGGAGCCAGTGAGGGCTCGGCCGAGTCACCGCCGGATCCGAGCATCGAGGCGGTGACGTAGGTGCCCCGCGGGAGCGCAACGGCTGCGCGAAGACCGACGGCGTCGGCAGCGGAGGCGATCGCGTCGGGTGGGAGGAAGCGCGCGGGCACCGTGCGCAGGCTGAGCTGGCCCGCGCCGATGGGCTTGCCCGCGGGCAGGTCCTGGCCGGCCACCACAATGGTGGCCATCGGGCCGAGGCTCGCGCGCGCGCGCCGCTCGGTGCCGCGCACGTCCGATGCGGCGAACCAGCCGCACAGGAGCGCCAGCGCCAGCAGCGTGAGGGCCCGGCGGCGCCTCACGCTCCGTCCGCGAGCGGCAGCTCCACCGCGACCGTGGAGCCGCCCTCCCCCGAGGCGATCTGCAGCGTGCCGCCCGCTTCCTCCACGGCCCGGGCCGCGATCGCGAGCCCGCGGCCACGGCCGGGCGCCGGCGGGCCCGCGAATCCGGGGCCCGTGTCCGTGAGCTCGATGCGTAGGCGGCCGTCCGCCCTCACGCCGCGGAGCTCCACTTCGCCGCCGCCGTGCTCGATCGCGTTCGACAGTAGGTTGCCCAGCGCCTGGGAAAGCCGCGCGCCATCGGCGTGCACCGCCACGCGGCCCGCCCGCCAGTTGAAGCGCACGTTGGCGCCCGTGGCGCGCCAGCCGGCGGTGGCGCGGACCGCCACCGCGCGCGCCTCGAGACGGCGCGCGTCCGGCGGTGTGCGGCGGCCTGCGCGTGCCGCCGCCAGGTCCGAGAGGCCGAGGCGCGCCCGCTCGAGCTGGCTCTCGAGGGCGGTGGCGGCGCGGCGGCTGGGTCGCCGCGCGAGCGCCTCGGCCGCCAGCGAGAGCGCGGCCAGCGGGCCGCGCAGCTCGTGCTCCGCCATGGCCACCAGCTCGAGGCGCCGCGCCAGCACCAGCACGCGCGCACCCAGGAGCAGCGCCAGCAGCCAGCCGATCACGGCCAGCGCGATCACAGCACCTCCGTGAGCTTGTAGCCCACGCCGCGGACCGTGATCACGAAGCGGCGGTCGCCGCCCGCCAGCTTCTGCCGGACGCGGCAGGCGTGGGTGTCGAGGGTGCGGGTGGCGCCCTGGGTGGCGTAGCCCCAGACGTTCTGGAGCAGCTCCGCCTTCGTGAACACGCGCGTGGGGTCCGCGGCAAGCGCGTACAGCAGCGCGAACTCCTTAGCCGAGAACTGGATCTGGCGGCCGGCGAGGCGCACGTCGCGCGAGAGCGGGTCCACCACGAGGTCGGCGACGCGCAGCGTGCCGCGCCCGGAGCGGATGTCCGCGCGGCGCAGCACCGCGCGGATGCGCGCCAGGAGCTCGCGGTATGAGAACGGCTTCGGAACGTAGTCGTCGGCGCCGCGCTCGAAGCCGCGCACGCGGTCGAGCTCGGACACCCTGCCGCTGAGCACGATCACCGGCAGCGCCGGGTCCACGCGCGAGGCCGCGCCGTCGGATGCCCGGAGGCGGTCGAGCAGCACCAGGCCGCTGCCGTCCACCAGCGCCAGGTCGAGCAGGACCGCGTCCAGGCGGCGCACCTCCAGCGCCCGCCAGCCCTCCGCCACGCCAGGCGCAACGGTGACGTCGAAGCC
>DATNBJ010000154.1:0-15320 GCA_035572055.1 Thermoleophilaceae bacterium
AGCTGGTCGCCGGCCGGGCGGATGTTCATGGGCACCATCGCGCGGAGGCCGCGCTCCGGCGGCTCCTCGCCGCGCGCGAGCAGCAGCCTGCGCAGGCCGCCCGTCACCGAGGCGAGCGCCACGTCGTTCACGGTGCCTCCGAGCGCGTTCTTCACGTCCTTCACCTGCTTGAGCGTGGCGTGCACGACCGCGTAACGGCGTTCGCTCGAGATCGGCCGGTTGAGGCTGGAGTGCGGCGCCGCGACCAGCTCGTCGCGCACGATCAGCTCGGCGAGCGCCTTGGAGTGATGGATCATCTCCGTAAGGCGGTGGGGGTGGACGGCCGCGTCGAGGCCCGAGCGTGCCCCGTGGAGCAGCCGCTGCAGAACGTTCGGGTCGTCCTCGTCGGGCGGCTTCGCGGCGTGCTCGGCCCAGCCGCCGTTCGGCCGGCGCGAGGTGTCGAGCAGCACGTAGCCGATGTCGAGCGAGCCGACGCCGTCGACGAGGCAATGGTGGGTCTTCGTGCAGATGGCCCAGCGGCCCTTCTCGAGCCCCTCGAGCAGCACCGCGTCCCAGAGCGGGCGCCGGCGGTCGAGCCGGTGCGACCAGTAGTTGCCGAGCCACTCCATCAACTCGGACTCGCCGCCCGGCGCGGGCAGCGCGGCGCGGTGCACGTGGTTGCGAATGTCGAACTCGTCGTCCGCCTCCCAGCTCGGCCAGGACAGCCCGCCCGTACGCGGCTCGGACAGCCGCTGGCGGTAGCGCGGCAGCGCCTCGATGCGCTGCTCCAAGTGGGCCAGTCCCTCCTCGAAGCTCGGCGTGCCTCCGCCCGGGAGCGGATCGAAGACGAGCAGGGCGCCGATGTGCATGTGCGCGGTCTCGTCAGACTCTTCGAGCTCGAGGAACGTCGCGTCCAGTGGTGTCAGGTGCTGTGCCATTGCTGCTCCGTTCTCATGCGTAGAGGGCGTCGATCACGTTCGCGTACCGTCCGTAGACCACGCTGCGCTTGACCTTGAGCGTCGGGGTGAGCTCGCCGTGGGCCTGGGTCAGCTCGTCCTCCAGGAGGGCGAAGCGCTTCACCTGCTCGATGCGCGCGAAGTGCGTGTTCACCTCGTCCACCACCTGCTGGAGCTCCGCTCGGACCCGCTCGTCGTGAGCCATCGCCGCCGGATCGGCGTCGACGCCAAGCCGCGCCGCGAGCGCCGGAGCCTCATCGGGATCGAGGGCGATCAGGGCGACCAGGTATGGACGGCCGTCGCCGACGACCACGGCCTCCGAGATCCAGCGGCTCTCCTTGAGCCTGTTCTCGATGTTGGACGGCGTGACGTTCTTGCCGCTGGAGGTGATGATCAGGTCCTTCTTGCGGCCGGTGATGGAGACGTAGCCGCCGTCGTCGAGCGCGCCGAGGTCGCCGGTCCGCAGCCAGCCGTCGTCGGCGAGCGTCGCGGCCGTCGCCTCGGGATCCTTGAAGTAGCCGACGAAGACGTTCGGCCCGTGCATCAGGATCTCGCCATCGTCGGCGATCCTCACCTCGGTGCCGGGCAGCGGCTTGCCGACCGTGCCGAGGCGCTGCTCGCCCTCTGTGTTGAGCGTCGAGGCGGCGCAGCTCTCGGTCAGTCCGTATCCCTCGAGCACGGGAATGCCGCAGGAGTCGAAGAACTCGAGTACGTCCCGGGCGATGGGGGCCGCGCCGGTCATCGCCAGCTCCAGCTGGCCGCCGAACAGCTCGCGCACGTTTGACAGCACCAGCCTGTCCGCAAGCCGGTAGCGCTCGCGGGCGAGCGCGCCGAGCGGCCGGCCCTGGCGCTCCGCCTCGCGAGTCCGGGCGCCGGTGTGAAATGCCCAGCGGATCAGCGCCCGCTTCGCGCGGTGCTGCTCCTCGATCCCGCTGGCCGCCCGCGTGTAGATCTTCTCGAACACGCGCGGCACCGACGGGAAGTGGCTGGGCCGGATCTCGGCGAGGTTGTCGAGGATCTTCGCGGGGTCGCGCTCCCAGTAGGCGATGGTCGCGCCCACGTCGAGCGAGACCATCTGCGTCACGCGCGCGAGCACGTGCGCGAGGGGGAGGAACATGAAGACCGTGTGCGTCTCGTCGAAGCGGACGCGCTGGAGGTACATCTCCATCGTGGCCATCACGTTCGCGTGGGTCAGCATGCAGCCCTTGGGCGGGCCGGTGGTGCCCGACGTGTAGACCAGGGTGGCCACGTCCTGCGGTGACACGGATGCGCTTCGCTCGTCGAGCTCGGAAACCGGCGTCGCCGCTCCCAGCTCACGCAGCTGCGCCAGCGGGACCGACCCCGGGATCGAGCCGTCGAACGCGATCACGTACTCGAGCGCGGGGCAGCGGTCGCGGATGGACGCCACCTTGTCGAGCTGCCCCTGGTTCTCGCAGAACACGAGGCGGGCGTCGCAGTGCGAGAGCACGTACGCGCACTCCTCCGGCGAGTTCGTCTGATAGATCGGAGCCACCGTCGCGCCGGCGGCCAGCGAGCCGAGGTCCGCGAGGGTCCACTCGGGCCGCGTGTCGGACAGGATCGAGACGCGGTCGCCGCGCTCGATCCCGAGCGCCATCAGGCCGCGGGCGATCTCGCTCGCGACCTGCCCGAGCTGCGGATAGGAGATGTCCTCCCAGCCGTGCTCCGTCTTGTGTCGCAGCGCCGTGCCGGAGAAGCGGGTCGCCCCCGAACGAGCCAGCGTGGCGAGCGTCGCTGTGCTCGCGGGAGCCGCAAACCGGCGGGGGGCCGCCGGGTCGGGCAAGAGCGTCTGATCGGTGTTGTGGGTCGCGGTGTCCATGGTTGCTCTCCCTCTCAGTCAGGTCGGTGGCGCACGCCGCCGGCCGCGCGCGGCCGCGGCTGCGAAGCGCCGAAGCGAATCCGTGGGATCCGGCGGCCGAGCCACGACGGCATCCACCAGTTGAAGCGGCCGAGCAGCGCCATCGCGGCCGGCAGCAGCACCAGCCGGACGACGGTGGCGTTGATCACGACGGCCACCAGCGTGGCGATCGCGAGCTCGCGCACCATCACGAGCAGCGTGGGCGCGAACAGCAGGGTCACGGCCAGCATCGGCAGCGACACGCCGGTGACGATCGCCCAGGTCTGGTTCAGCCCGTAGAAGCTCGCGCCCTCGGTGTCGCCGGAGTCGTAGCGCTCGCGCGCGCGGCTCAGGACGAAGACCTCGTAGAAGAGCGACAGGCCCAGCACGCCGGTGGTGATCTCGATCAGCGTCACCGGGTCGATGAACCCGGGCCCGCCGAGCGGCGGCGAGTCGCCGGTGAACAGCAGGGCCAGCACTCCGAAGGCCGCTGCCGCGGTCACCAGGTTGAGGGCGGCCGCCACGAAGGGGAGGACCAGCGAACGGGTGATGGCCATCAGCAGCAGGACGGTGAAGATGCTGATCCCGATCACCACGCCGGGCAGCTTCGACGCCGCCACGCTGCGGTACTGGCCGAGCGTCGCGGCGTTGCCGCCGACGGCTGACTCGGTGCCGGTCCTGCGGGCGAACGCCTGCGCAGAGGTCTCGAGGCGCCCGTGCAGCGCGCGCGTGCGCGGATCGTTCGCGCCGTACTTCGGCACGACGGTGATGCGGCCGGCGGCGCCGCCGCGGTCCACGTTCACGGTGAACCCGGCGGCCTGGCGCGACGCGGTGGGCGCGCCCTGGAGCGCGGCGAGGACGAAGTAGCCGGAGTCGAAGAGGTGCGGAGACTGCTGGTTCAGCTTCTCCAGGTCCTTCGTCGACGGAATCGTGTCGCGGGACTTGATCACCGCCGCGGTGATCTGGCTCATGCCCGACTGGAGCGGCGCGCTCTGCGGAACGGCCGAGCCGAGCCCGCCGGCGAGCTCGCCCGTGCCGCCGTGGAGCTGGCCGAGCCCGGACTCGAGCTCGCGCGCTCCGGCGGTGAGCTGGCCGAGCCCGCTGCTCAGCACGTGGCCGCCCGCGTCGAGCTTGTGGAGGCCGGAGGCGAGGCCGGAGTTGCCGCCCGAGAGCTGCTTCAGGCCCGACTCGAGCTGTGCGCTCCCCTTCTTGAGCTGGACGAGGCCGGACTGGAGCTGAACGATCTGCGCGTAGACGGCCTTCATGGTGTTCGAGCTCGTCTGGACAGAGCTCGTCACCGAGCCCAAGCCGCCGGCGAGCTGGCCCGTGCTGCCACCGGCGCGCTGCAGCGCGCTCGAGACGGCGCCGTACTTCGGATCGCTCTTGCCGCTCGTCATCGAGTCCAACTGGGCGATCGCGGTCTGCACGTCGGCGTTGGCGCTCTGCGCCACGCCGTTCAGCCGGCTGAGCTCGGCCGCGCCGGCCGCGAGGTCGTTGTTGAGGCCCTTCACCACGGGCAGCCCACCCGTGACGCCCGCCTCGGCCTGGGAGACACCGCTTGCGACCTGCTTCGAGCCGCTGGAAGCGTCGGCGGCGCCCTTCTTGAGCTGGTCGGCGCCGGTGGTCGCCTGGTCGAGGCCGGTCGAGAGCTCGGTGGAGCCGGCCGAGGCCTGCTCGAGTCCCGCACGGAGCTGTGTCGAGCCCGAGACCGCCCGGCCCGAGCCCGAGTTGAGCTGCGAGGCGCCGACCGCCGCGGCGGCCAGGCCACTGCGCAGATCCTTGACGCCGGCGCCGGCCTGCCCGAGGCCCGCGATCAGCTTCTTCAGGTCTTTCTTGCTCTTCTTGGCGGTGGTGGCGGCGGTGTTGAGCCCGCGCGGCACGCCCTGAAGGTCGGTCGCCGTCGACGAGATCGCGCCCGGGCCGACCACGGACTTCACGGCCGGGTCCTTGGCGAGCTGCTCCTGGTAGCTCTGGAGCTCCGCCAGGAACCTGCGGGTGGTGATGGTGCCCTGCTGCTTGGCGACGATCACCTCGAAGGGCGTCACCCAGCCGGGACCCATGGTCTTCGCGACCGTCTCGTAGTTCACGCGGGCCGGGTTGTCCGAGGGCAGGTACTTCGGATCCGGTGGCCCGGAGCTGAGGTTGAGCAGGGGAATGGCGAGGGCCAGCAGGCCGGCCAGGGCCAGCCCGCCGCTCACCACGGGGTGGCGGACGATGCCGAGCGGCACGTGCCTTGGAAGCCGCGCCCGCGCCCGGTCGCCCGCGCCGAGGAAGCTGAAGCGCTCGAGGTGCTGTCCCCCCAGGACGAGCCCGGCGGGCAGCACGGTGACCGCCGCCAGGGCCGCCACGGCGGTCATCAGCGTCGCGCCGATTCCCACCGAGTTGAGGATCTCGGTGGTGGCCAGCATGGTGGCGATGATCATGGTGCCCACGCCCGCGGCGCCGGCGATCAGCACGGTCTTGCCGGTGGCGGCCAGGGCGGACGAGCAGGCGGCGGCGCGGTCATCGCGCGACGCGTCCCGGTACTCCACGCCAAGCCGCCAGATCTCCTCGCGGTAGCGCGCGATGAAGATCAGCGCGTAGGCCACGCCGACGGTCAGCACGACGAGCGCGCCGCCCGCCACCGCCACGGGATCCACGTCGATGGCGCCGGCCACGAGGGCGGTGAGGCCGTAGCCCACCGCGAGCACCGAGCCCGCGAACGCCGCCGCCACGGCGCCGAGCATGGGGGAGCCGAAGACGAGGGTGCAAAGCAGGAAGATCACCGGCAGCGCGATCAGCACGGCGGTGCGCGTGGTCGAGATGCTCTGGCCGCGCATCGCCCTGTCGATCGAGGGCTGGCCGGTCACGTACGCCTTCACCGGTGAGGACACGTGGGTCCTAACAGTCCGGTCGATCTGCGGCTGGACCCTGTCGGCGGCGTCCTTCTCGGAGCGCTCGACGGCGGTCACGATGGTGGCGACCCCGGGCTGCGGCCGCAGCTCGCTCGAGCCGGGCGTCTTGTCCCAGGGGGAGAGGATGCGCGCGTCGGGCCGGGCCCGCAGCGCCTTGACCAGCGCGGGACCCTGCCGGTCGAGCTGGGCGGCCGGGCCCTTCAGCATGATCGGGACGAGCACGCTGTTGCCGAAGCGGCTGGTGGCGATGTCCTGCGCCCGCGAGGACTCGGTGCCCTTCACGACGAGGATCGAGGGGGAGAACCTGTCGCTGATCCGGCTGCCGACGAAGCCGAGTGCCGCGACCAGCGCCAGCCAGATCACGAGGGTGGTCCGGGGGCGGCGGATGACTATGTTCGCTATGTGTGCCATTACCGCAGCTTCTCTCTGCCGGGCGCCCGGTTCATCGGACCTTTGTGCGCGGCGCGGTCCGTGGAAACCACGCGACCGCGCTGCGGGTCCGCGAGCGGTTGACCTCCTAGCGTCCGTTCGCTCCCGCCGGGACGAACGCGAGCACGCGCTCGGCCAGGTCGAGCAGGCGATTCGAGTAGCCCCACTCGTTGTCGTACCAGGCCACGACCTTCACGCTCGTGGCATCCACGACGCTCGTGAGGCCGGAGTCGAAGATCGCCGAGTAGGGCGACTTGACGATGTCCGTCGAGACGAGCGGCTCGTCGCTGTACGCCAGGATGCCGGCCAGCGCGCCGCGGTCCGACAGGTCGCGGAAGATCTCGTTGATCTCCTCGCTGGACGTGGCACGTTCGGTCTCGATCGTCAGGTCCACGGCCGAGCCGGTGGTCACCGGCACGCGCAGCGCGTAGCCGTGCAGCTTGCCGTCGAGCTCCGGGATCACCAGGCCGAGGGCCTTGGCCGCGCCGGTCGAGGTGGGCACGATGTTCACCGCGGCGGCACGCGCCCTGCGCATGTCCTTGTGCGGCCCGTCGAGCAGCATCTGGTCGCCCGTGTAGGCGTGCACCGTGGTCATGAGGCCGTGACGGATTCCGACGGACTCGTGCAGAACCTTCGCGACGGGCGCGAGGCAGTTGGTGGTGCACGAGGCGTTCGAGATCACCAGGTGCCTGTGCGGGTCGTAGGCCTCCGCGAAGTTCACGCCGAGCACCACCGTCGCGTCCGGGTTCTTCGCGGGCGCCGAGATGATCACCCTCGCGGCTCCGGCGTCGACATGCCGCGCGGCGGCATCGCGCTCGCGAAAACGCCCCGTCGACTCGATCACGACCTCGGCCCCGGCGTCACGCCACGGGATCTCCGCCGGGTCGGCCGCCCCGAAGAACGGGACCCCGACGCCGCCCGCGCGCAGCGTGCCGCCGTCCGCCTCGACCCCGCCCGGGAACGGGCCGTAGGTCGAGTCGTGCCTCAGCAGGCTCGCCGCCATGTCGATTCCCATGACGTCGTTGATGCCGGCCCACTCGATGTCCGCGCCGCGCTCGATCGCCGCGCGAAACGCCGCGCGGCCGGTGCGGCCGAACCCATTGATGCCCACCCGTACAGACATGACTTCCTCCGTTTCGCGATCGGTGGGGCCAACGTACGCCCGGCCATTTCCCTCGCCTACCGCCCTTCGCCCCAAGTGAGCTACGGAGAACTACGCGTCGGCTCACGCACCGGCTGCGGATGATCGGCGCACGGCGGGCTCATACGGTGGCCAGGTCAATCGCGAGAAGGGATCGGCCATGCCGGAGACGATGAAGGCTGCTGTGTTCGAGGGCCCCGAGCGAATCGTGATCGAGGAGCGCCCAGTGCCCCGCTGCGGTCCCAACGACGCGATCGTGAAGGTCACGCTCACCACGATCTGCGGCACCGACGTGCACATCTGGCGCGAGGAGTACCCCGTCGAGCGCGGCCGGATCGTCGGCCACGAGCCCGTGGGCGTGATCCATCAGCTCGGCGACGCGGTCTCGGGCTACGACGTCGGCGACCGCGTGCTCGTCGGCGCGATCACTCCCTGCGGAAGCTGCTTCTACTGCCAGTCGCACAGCGAGTCGCAGTGCGCGGGCCACGAGGGGCAATGGGAGATGATCGGCGGCTGGCGCCTCGGCAACTCGATCGACGGCGTTCAGGCCGAGTACTTCAGGGTCCCGTACGCCCAGGCGAACCTCGCGAAGATCCCCGACGACATGTCGGACGAGCAGTGCGTGCTGCTCGCCGACATCGCGTCGACCGGCATCTCGGCGGCCGAGACCGCCAACGTGCAGATCGGACAGTCCGTGGCCGTGTTCGCGCAGGGCCCGATCGGCCTCTGCGCCACCGCCGGCGCGCGCCTCAGGGGAGCGGCGCTGATCATCGGCGTGGACGCGATCGAGGGTCGCCTGCACCTGTCGCGCGAGATGGGCGCCGACGAGGTGATCGACTTCACCCAGGAGGACCCGGTCGCCGCGATCAAGCGGCTCACCGACGGCCGCGGCGTGGACGTCGCCATCGAGGCGCTCGGCACCCAGCAGACGTTCGAATCCGCCCTGGACGCCACCAGGCCCGGCGGGATCGTCTCGAGCCTGGGCGTCTACGGCGGCAAGCTCGAGGTGCCGGTGGAGCCCTTCGTCTACGGGATCGGCGACAAGCAGATCCTCACGACGCTCTGCCCCGGCGGCAAGGAGCGCATGCGCAAGCTGATGGAGCTGGTGCGCCACGGCAAGCTCGACCTCTCGCCGCTGATCACGCACCACTTCGCGCTGGATGACATCGAGGAGGCGTACGACCTGTTCGGCAACCAGCGCGACGGCGTGGTGAAGGTCGCGCTCTCGCCGAACGGCCGCACGGCCGCGGGGGCGGGGGCCGGCAAGCGCGCCGAGTCGGCCGTCTAGTGATCGACGCGATCTCGGTCGACATGGGCGGGGTGGACAGGACCCGTCAGCTGGTCGCGCGGCTCGTGGCGCTCCTCGTGCTCACCGCGCCGGTCGCGACCGCCCGCGCCGACCTGCGCGTGGACGGTCACGGCAACGGCCATGGCATCGGCATGTCGCAATACGGCGCCTACGGCTACGCGCTCGAGACCCGCCACACATACCCGTACATCCTCGGCCACTACTACCCGGGCACGACGCTCCGCCGCACGGGCGGCCGCACCATTCGCGTGCTGCTCAAGGAGGGACCGACCCTGCTCGTGTCCGAGGCCACCACGCTCACGGCGGCCGGCCGCTCGCCGATCGCGCTGCACGGCGACCGCACGTATCGCTTCGAGCCGGCCGGGGCGGGACTGCTCGTATTCGACACGAGGGCCGGACGCACGAAGGCGCGGGTGGCGTCCCCGGCCACGGTCACCGGCTCGTCCACGGTGCGCCTCCGCGGCCGCGCGCAGAACGGCGTCATGAGCGGGCGCTACCGCGGGCAACTGACGATCGCGGCGGGCAGCGGCGGGCTCACGGCCATGAACCGGATCGACCTCGAGCTCTACCTGCGCGGCGTGGTCCCGTCCGAGATGCCCTCCGGCTGGCCGCTGCAGGCGCTCGACGCGCAGGCGGTCGCGGCGCGCTCGTACGCGATCCGGAGCCTCGCGCCGGCAGCCCCGTTCGACGTCTACGCCGACACGCGCTCGCAGGTCTACCGGGGCGTCGCCGCCGAGAGCTCGCGCTCGACCGCGTCCGTGAGCGGCACGCGGAGCGAGGCCCTGTTCTACGGCGGCAACGTGGCCGCCACCTACTTCTCCTCGAGCTCCGGCGGGCGGACCGCCGCGGTGGACGAGGAGTGGGGTGGGCCGCCCGTGCCGTACCTGCGCTCGGTCGCCGATCCGTACGACCGCCGCTCGCCCTGGCACGACTGGAGCCTGGCGATTCCCACCGCCGATGCCGAGAAGAGGCTCGGAACGCTCCTCCAGGGAACGCTTCAGGGGATCGCGGTGACCGCGCGCAACTCGTCGGGGCGCGCGGCGCTCGTGGAGATCCGCGGCAGCGAGGGAATGACCCAGGCCACGGGCGTGCAGGTCCGTACCGCGCTCGGCCTGCGCAGCACCTGGTTCACGCTGCGCTTCGCGACCACGGCGGCTTGAACGCCAGCGCCCCGGACGCGGCGCGGCGCAGCAGCGCCCGCAGCGGCGCTTCCGGCTGCTGGCCGGCGGGCAGCGCGATCTCGACGTCCACCGTCCCGTTCGCTCTCCCGATGGTGCGGATGGGCCCGATCTCGCCGAGCAGCTCGAGCACTTCCGTGTTGCTCGCGAGGCAGGTGGCCACGAAGCGTTCGATGCCCTCGTCCAGCGCACGCTCCTCGAGCCGCGCCAAGAGCTCCGTGCCGGCCCCCTTGCCCTGCCACTCGTCGACCACCGCCACCGCCACCTCGGCCGCGGCCGGGTCGTCGCTCAGGCGGACGTAGCGGGCCACGCCGATCGGCTCGTGCTTCTCCGCCGACTCCGCCACGATGGCCTCATGCGAGTGGTGATCCACCTCGGTCAGGTAGCGCAGCAGCCTGGGGGTGAGCGCGTTCATCGGACTGAGGAAGCGGCGGTAGCGGGACGCCGGGCTGAGCTGCTCGAACCCGCGCTCCAGCGCCGCCTTGTCGTCCGGCCGGATCGGACGGATCACGACCTCGGTGCCGTCTCTCAGGATCAACTGCGGGACGCGGCCCGCGTCGTCATCACCACGACGGGACGATCGGCGTCCTCGAGAAGCGCACGCGTCACGTTGCCGAGTCCGCGCCGCTCCGGGTCGGAGCCGTGCGCTCCGACGACGATCTCGTCCGCGTCGCGCTCGGTCGCGATCTCCTGCAGGACCGTGGGCGGAGAGCCGCTTCGCGTCATGGTCTCGTGTGGGATTCGCGGCGGCAGCTCGACCTCCGCAGTGCGGACCACGGAGTGGGCGATCTCGGGATCGCCGCTTCGGGGCGGCTGATAGCTCGGCGCTCCGAACCAGCTCGGCCCGGGAGCGTGGGCGTACACGACGATCACGAGGCCCGACGGTCCGGCGCGGCGCGCGGCGTAGGCCAGGGCGGCGCGCGCGTTCGGCGACCCGTCGTATCCCACGACGATCACCGGGCCAGCTTCGGGCTCGCCGTACGCCCCGCCGCTGACCGGCGGATAGTCCATCGCGTGGCCGGTCATGTCGCCACCCCCACGACTCCGGTTTGGGTGAGCGCCGTTGCGATCTCCTCCGCCCAGCCGTCGATCTCGTCCCAGTCGCGGAAGTCGCCCTGGAGCCCCGGGAAGAGGCTCAGCGCGATCCGCTGGCCGAAGCTCAGTTCACGCCGGTCCAGCTTCCCGGCGAACATGTGGTGGCCGAGAGCGTGGCTGGCAGCGCGAATCTCCTCGAGGTCCACGGGATCGGCCTCCATCTGCTGAGCCATCTTCGTGGACGGGTCGCCGACCGGTCCGCTCGAGAACAGCCACAACGGCTTGTGCGAGAGCGCGTGCGCCGACCTGTGGACGAGCAGCTTCGCGTCCTCCGACCAGTGACCGGAGTAGACGGCGCTGCCCAGCACCACGGCGTCGTAGCCGTCGAGGCTGCCGACGTGGTTTGGGTGCAGCACGTCGGCCTCGAGACCACGTCGCTCGAGCGACTCTGCGATCGCGTCCGCGATCTCCGCGGTGGCGCCGTGCCTGCTCGCGGCTGTCACGAGGACTCTCATGCCTCGATCTTCGAAGCTCGCCGGCCGTACCGCATCCGGGTGCTTCCCGCTTTGCCTCCGTAGCAGCTACGGGTCTTCGAACGGCCACGCACGGATGGCGCGCCGGCGCTCCGGCCATAGTGTGGCGACATATCGATGTCGTACACGCGCGTTCGGGAGCAGCTCTCGAAGCCGGGCTTCTACCCGCACCGGCCGTCCGACGTGACGATTCGCGAGTCGCACTCGTCGTGCGTCTTTCTCGCCGGGGACCTCGCCTACAAGCTCAAGAAGCCCCTCCGCTTCGACTTCCTCGACTACAGCGACAAGGCCACGAGGCGACGGCTGTGTGGCGTCGAGGTCCGGCTGAACCGGCGCCTGGCGCCGGCTCTGTACCTCGGGGTGCGTGCGGTGGTGGAGACCGAGGACGGCCGCCTCGATCTCGGCGAGGAGGACGACCCGCGGGCCGTCGACTACCTGGTGGAGATGCGCCGCTTCGACGAGCGCCGGACGCTCGCGTCGCTCGTCGAGCGCGGGGTCGCGGGGGCCGAGGAGATCCGTGCTGTCGGCCGCCTGCTGGCGCGGTTCCATGCCGCGGCGGAGCCGGCGCCTGCGGTCGATCCTCGCGATGCCATCCGGCGTGCGACCGGCGAGACGTTCGCGAGCCTTCATCGGCTCGCCCCGGAGGCGGTCGCCCGCGAGCTCCTGGCGGCTGAGGAGCTCACCGCCGCCTACCTCGTCAGCCACCGCGGCATGCTGCTCGAGCGAGCCGCCGCGGGGCTCGTGCGCGACGGGCACGGCGACCTTCGGGCCGAGCACGTGGTGCTGGAGGACCCGATCGCGATCATCGACTGCCTCGAGTTCGATCCGGCGCTGCGGCAGATCGACGTCGCGGAGGACCTGGCGTTCCTCACGATGGACCTGACCCGGCTCGGCGCGCCCGAGCTGGCCTTCGAGCTGGTGGCCTCCTACCGCGACGCCGGCGGCGACCCCGGCGAGCCCGGTCTGCTCTCCTTCCACGCGGCGCAGCGCGCCTGGGTGCGGGCGAAGGTCGAGCTGCTCAGCGGCCGCGAGGTCCAGGCGCGCGCCTACCTCCGCCTCGGGAGGCGCTTCGGCTGGCAGGCCCGCCGGCCGCTCGTGCTGGTGGTCTGCGGCGCCTCCGGCAGCGGCAAGAGCCATCTGGCCGCCGCGCTGGCGCAGGTATCCGGCAGCGTCGTGGTGAGCTCCGACGCCGTCCGCAAGGAGCTCGCCGGCATCGAGCCGGCAGAGACGGCGCGGCGCGAGCACTACAGCGCGAGCTTCAGCAGGCGGACCTATCGCAGGCTCGGAGAGCTGGCGGCTGAGGAGCTGGAGCGCTCCGGGCTCGTGATCGTCGATGCCACCTTCCGCCGCCGCAGCGAGCGGGCGCAGTTCGCGGCGGGAACCGGAGCGCTGGCCGCTCGAGTGGCGTTCGTGGAGTGCCTCGCCCCTCGCGAGCTGCGGCTCGAAAGGATCCGGCGGCGGCGCGCGCGCGGCCGGGACGCATCCGACGTCACCGTCGAACTCGCCCGGCGCCAGCGCTTCGCGCCCCTGACCGAGGTGCAGGCGCACCACCACCTGCCGCTGCGAACCGATCGCGACACGGAGGGCGGCGTGCACGCCGTGGAGGCGTGGCTGAACGAGATCCGTATTTCTCCGAGCACGGACTCGTGAGCCGAACGGATGCCCCAGGCCTTCGCGCCGCCTAGGTTGCGCTGCATGCGAAAGGCAACGCGTGTGGCGGTCGCGGCGTGATGAAGAAGCCCGCCGCCGGCGGCTCCGCACTCGCGCTTCTTGCCGGCGCCGGCCTGCTGGCGCTGCCCGCCGTGGCCGCCGCGGCCTTCCCCGGCCGCAACGGAGAGCTGGTCTTCGCCAGCAATCGCGGCGGCCTCTACGACCTCTATTCGCTGAGCGCGCCGGGCGGAAGCCTGCGGCGGCTCACCCACACGCGCGTGGTCCACGAGCTCGACCCCGCGTGGTCGCCCGACGGTAAGCGGCTCGCCTACGTGCGCCGCTCGTTCGCCGACGAGAATCACCCGGGCCCGTTCGAGATCTGGGTGATGCGGGCGGACGGCAGACACGCGCACTTCGTCGCTCGCGGCAAGGACCCCGCCTGGTCGCCCGACGGGCGGCGCCTGGCGTTCACGGGACCCTTCACGCCCCGCGCCAGCCGCCCCGAGGTCTATGTCATGAACGCCGACGGCAGCCACAAGCGGCGCCTGACCTTCAACCGGCGCGCCAGCGACCGCAGTCCGAGCTGGTCGCCGGACGGCAGGCGGATCGCGTACGTCTCGAACTTCGCGGGATTGTCCAACGGCACGCGCGCCATCTGGGTGATGCGGCCCGACGGCAGCCGCAAGCATCGCCTCACCCCAGTCGGGAATCGCACCGATTCGCCCGACTGGTCGCCGGACGGTAAGCGGATCGCGTTCGTGCGCTGGCCGACGGTGGCCTCCGCGGTCACGCCCCGGCTCTGGACCATGAACGCCGGCGGCTCGAACGAGCAGCCGCTAGGCGACCACCCGGCGACCGGCTGCTCCTGGGCGCCGGACGGTCAGAGCATCCTCTTCGACGGCCCGCCGACCCCATCAAGCCCCACCCAGGACGTCTTCAGCGTGACGCTCGATGGCGTGACCGCCGTCAACCTGACGGCAGACGCCGCCGACGATGCCGGCGGCGTCTGGCGGCCGCTGAAGCGCTCGCGCCGAGGCTAGCCCTCGCCCCACGCGAGCACTCCGGCGACGTCCAGCGAGGACAGGACGCCGACCGGCCTCTCGGTGTCGCGGCGAAGCACCACGAGGTGCGAGGTCTCGTGCTCGGTCATGAGCTGTGCGGCGTGCGCCAGGGTGTCGTCGGCGGCCACGGTCACGAGCTCGGTCGCGGCGGTGTCGCCCGCGGTGCGGTCGGCCGCGTCCGGGCCGCTGGCGCGAACCAGGTCCAGGTCGGAGACGACGCCCCATGGACGCTCGCTCTCACCCTCCGGATCCATGTCCGTGACCACCACGCAGTGGACGTGGTAGCTGGACATCATCCGGGCCACGTCGCGGAGGCTGGTCTCGGGCGGGCAGGTGAAGACGCCGACTCGCATCGCGTCGTGGACGCGCGCGTTCTCGTAGGCGGGCGTCAGGTAGCTGCCGTGCAGCGGTTGGATGCTGGTGCCGGTCGTTGCCATGGTGACTCCTCTCGAAGGGTGCGAGCCGAAGTTACGTCCGGCCCGGCGTGGGGTCATCGGTAGATCGCCCCCTGCGGTCGCGCGGCGAGCTACGGATCCGGTCCGCGCCTGTGTCGGCCTTGGTGCGTCTCACGAGCCGCCGCAGCTCGTCCGCCCCCCACACGATGAACGGGAACGGGAGGACGATGAGCACGTATTGCAACGGCAGCGCGGCCGTGCCGAGCAGCTCCTGGCACGGCGGCAGGTAGATCAGCGCGGCGGTCAGTGCCAGCTCGAAGGCGATGCCCCACAGCAGCAGCCGGTTGCTGAACACGCCGATCGAGCGCAGGGACGCCGTATCCGTGCGCGCCGCGAACGCCGTGCCGATCTGGCAGACCACCATGCCCAGGAACGTCATCGTCGTGGCCTGCTGGTAGGCGTGGTGAAGCGGACTGCCCTTGCTCACGTCATCGCCGGACGACCAGCCGGCCCGGTGCAGCACGTAGAAGAAGCCCGCCAGCCCCAGGGCCGCCGAGATGAGGCCGAGGAACAGCCAGGCGCGGTAGAGCATCGGCTTCGTGATCACGCTCTCCTTCCGCGACCTCGGGGCGCGCGACATGAGGCCGGGCTCCGCCGCCTCCTGGCCGAGCGCAAGTGCGGGCAGCGTCTCCGTGCCGACGTCGAAGGAGAGCAGCTGGAGCACCGTGAGCGGGAGCGGAACGGCGCCCCCGCTGAGCGCGAACACCAGGAACGGCGCGACCTCCGGCGTGGCGTGGGCGAAGATGTAGAGGATGAACTTGCGGATGTTGTCGTACACGCGCCGGCCCGCCTCGATCGCCGCGACGATCGTCGAGAAGTTGTCGTCGGTGAGCACCATCGTGGCC
>DATNBJ010000155.1:0-10769 GCA_035572055.1 Thermoleophilaceae bacterium
GGCTGCGCTCGCGCGTGGTGTCGCGGCGGCCCAGCGTCTTGATCGCGATCCGGTCCGCGAACGTGAGCGCCTGGAGCGCGTCGTCGAGCCGGGCGCGCAGCTTGCCGCGCCGCTCGCTCACGACCGCGCGCCGCTGCGTGGCCAGCATGCCGAACGGCTCGCCGCCGAACGCCTGCTCCGAGCTGCGGGCGCGGTGGTGCAGCACGCGTGCGTGGGGACTGAACCAGATGTCGATGCCCGCGTCGCGGGCGCGCAGGCCGAGGTCGAGGTCCTCGCCGTAGAGAAAGATGCGCTCGTCGAACGGGCCGAGCCGCTGGAGCGTGTGCGTGCGCGACACGATGCAGCAACCCACCGCCCAGCCGGCACGGCGCGGCTTGTCGTCCGTCCACGGACAGGCGGCGCGGCGCAGCGGCCCGGGCATGGCGGCCGGCGGGATCAGCGCGATGGCCAGCGCGGCGCCGCCGCCCGGCTCGGCCTGCGCCACGTCCTGGCGCGTGCCGTCGGGCAGCAGCACCAGCGGGGCCAGCAGGCGGTCCGGCCCGCCGCGGCCGAAGGTGAGCTCGCCGGCGAGCGTCGACAGCGAGCCGTCGAGCAGCTCCACGTCCGGGTTCACCAGAACGGTCACCGGCTCCTCGACCGCGGCCACGCCCGCGTTCGAGGCGCGGCCGTAGCCCACGTTCTCGCCCAGCTCGATCACGGTGGCGCTGTGGTCGCGGGCGATCTCCGCGCTGCGGTCGGTCGAGCCCGAGTCCACGACCACCACCCGCGCTCGCGGCAGGTGCGCCTTCGCCGAGCGCAGCAGCGCCGGCAGCTCGCGCTCGGAGTTGTGGGAGACGGTGACGAGCGCGATGCCCTCGCCGCGCCCCTCCGCCGTGGGAACCAGCTCGCGGTAGGCGGCGCGCATGCGCTCGAGTCCGAACCGCCGCTCGGCCCGCGCGCGTCCGGCGGCGCCGAGCTCGGCCGTGCGGTCGAGGGCCTCGCGCAGCGCGGTCGCCGCCGCGGCCGCGTCACCGGGCGGATAGAGCCGGCCGCAGCTCTCGTCGACGATCTCGAGCGGGCCGCAGGCTGCGGGCGCCACCACCGGCCGGCCACACGCCAGCGCCTCCACGAGCACGCGGCCGAACGGCTCGCGGTCGGCGCAGTGGAGGAGGACCGAGGCGCGCCGCATCTCGGCCGGGACGTCGTCGACCGGTCCCGCGAATTCCACCCGCCCGGCCAGGTCCGGCTGCCCCGCCCGCGCGCGGAGCCGATCGATCAGCCGCTCATCGCCGATCGGCGCCCCGGCGATGCGCAGCCGGACGTCGGGAACCCGCGCCACCGTTTCGAGCGCAAGCTCCGGCCGCTTCCAGTCCACCAGCGCGCCGAGCAGCAGCACCTCGGGCGGACCGTCGGGCACGGGCGCGGGCGCGAAGCGCTCGAGGTCCACGCCCGGATGGACCACCCGCGTGCCCGGCACACCGAGGTCGGCGGCGATGCAGTCGGACAGCGCCAGCGTCACGTCGGCGCGGGCGGCGGCGCCGCGGACCGCGCGCGCGATCGCGGGGCCGGGCAGCAGGTCGTTGTGCTGGAACACGAGCCGCGGGCGGTCCCTGCCCAGCGCCGCCGCGGCGAGCCCGGCGCGCATTCCCCAGGCGAACACCACGTCCGGATGCAGCGCGCGAACAAGCCCGCGCATCTCCCGTCCGAGCGCGGCGATGCGGGCCGGCGCGGCCACCCGGTCGCGGGCGCCGGCCCGCAGCTCGAGCCGGCGCTCGCGCAGGGCGAGCACGTGCAGCCCCGCGTCACGCGCCGCCGACGCGAGCGCCCCCTCCGGGCAGGCCAGCACCGGGGTCTCGTCGAGCCCGGTCGCGACGTCGAGCAGGATCTGCTCGGCCCCGCCGAACAGGCCCGAGTAGCTCACGAAGAGCGCCGGCACCCGCCAACCATCTCAGCTGTTGCGGCGTGGGCCCGACAGGCGACAGCGCAGGAGCATCCGCAACACGCGGAAGCCGTCCCTCGACGTGAGCTTCTTGCCCTCCTCGCTGCTGCGGGCGCGGTACTGGATCGGCACCTCGAAGATGCGCTCGCCGTGCTGGAGCAGCCGCGCGGTGATCTCGGGTTCGATGTCGAAGCCGCGGGCGGACAACGGAAGGCTGCGGAAAACGTCCGTCCGGATGGCCTTGTGGCAGGTCATGATGTCGCGCAGGTAGACGTTGAACAGCACGTTCGCCGCCAGCGTCACGCCCTTGTTCCCGAGCACGTAGAGGAACGAGTGGCTCGTGTAGCCGTCGAAGGCGCGCACGCCGAACACCGCGTTCGTGCGTCCGTCCATCAGCGGCGGGAGCAGCGCGCGCAGGTCGCCCGGGTCGTACTCGAGGTCGGCGTCGAAGATCGCGGCGAACTCGCCGTTCGCGTGCTCGAGCGCCGTGCGCACGGCGGCGCCCTTGCCGGCGTTCCTCTCGTGGTGGAGCACGGTGACCCCCTCCGGCCATTCGCGGCCGCGGAGCAGCTCCGCCGTGCGGTCCGTCGAACCGTCGTCCACCACGATCAGCTCCGCGTTCATCGGGAGCGTGGTGGTCAGCACCTCGGTGATCGCCCGCTCCACCGTCGCCTCCTCGTTGTAGACGGGCATCAGGATCGACAGCACGGCGATCCCTCAGGCCAGGCGTCTGATGAGCAGTCCGGCCGCGATCAGCCCCGCGCCGACGGCGACGAGGGGTCCGAGCGGTAGTCCCGTGCGCGGGAGCTGGCCAGAGCTCTGAGTGGTAGTGGGCGCCGCGCCGGTTGTTGCGGGCGACGTGGCGGCCGGCGCGGGCGTCGCTGGAGGCGCCGGCGTGGTGGCCTGCTGGGTCGTCGTCTTGTTCTGCGACGACGGCGAGTTGCCCAGCGGGTCCTGGTACTGGTTGTCGCCGGCGCTACCCCCGGCGAGGGCGGCAGACGGAAGCGCCAGCGCGAGGCAGGCGGCTCCGATCGCGGCTCGGCGGCGAGTCAACATCCGACATTCGTACCATGACAGCCCGTTGATCCAGCGCATCGTCCTTGGCTGTGCCGCCGCGGCGGCGATCGTGGTGCTCGCCATCTGGCTTCACTCGACCCAGCTCGAGAACAGGGCGAACGACTTCCGCGCCCGCTCCTCGGCCTCCGTGCCGTCGGGCGTGCGCTACGTCACCGGCCTCTACCAGCGGGCCGCGCACAACAACCCGGACACGCGGCCCACAGTGGAGGAGGCCACGATCCTGATCTTCGCCGGCCAGCAGGCGCGGGCCGCGCGCCTGCTCCAGGGCGTGGTCCGCGACGAGCCGAAGAACGTGGCCGCCTGGGCTCAGCTCTCGGTGGCTACGCGAGATCTGGATCCGGGGCTGTCGGCAGCGGCTGCCGCTCGGGTGCGGGCGCTGGCTCCGCGGCCGGGAGGCTGACGGCCGCGTCCCTGCGGTCCCCCTGCGCGATCAGCCCGCCCGCGAGCAGGATCGGCAGCAGCGTGACTGCGGGCATCTCCCAGTCCCAGTCGAGCCCGGCGTGCACGAGCCAGACCGAGCTCGCCGCGATCCAGCCGGCCGTGAGCGCCGGGTCCCTGACGAACGCGCGCCGCGCCGACACCGCCGCGCCGCCGAGGAACAGCGCCAGCGCGGCCAGCCCCACCAGGCCGAGCTCCGCGGCGGTCTCGATGTAGAGCGAGTGCGCGTCCTGGGCGGCCTCCGGGATCTTCCGGTGCTTCAGCCACTCGACTCCGAAGGAGGCCGAGCCCTCGCCGCGCAGCGGGTGCGCAGTGAACATGTGGCCGGCCACCTTCCAGTACGCGTAGCGGTTGCTCTCCACCGATCCGAGGCGCGCCGTGGTGGCGCCGCGCGCGGCCGTGGTCTTCTCGTGCACCCGCGCCACCAGCAGCACCGTGAGCAGGAGGAGCGCGCCGAGCGCGATCACCACGTGCGAGCGGCGCACCCGCTTGAACCCGCGCGGGTCGTCGGCCGAGCGCGTGGCCAGGTATGCGCACGCGGCGGCGATCGCCAGCAACAGGACGAGCATGATCGCCCCCTGGCCCTCGCGCGAGCCGAGCGAGCCGTGCAGCGCGCGCACGCCGCCGAACAGGCCGGCGGGGACACACGCGACGACCGCCCCCGCGAGGCAGACGGCGATCGCGCGAAGCTGGCGGCGGTCGAACGCGAGCAGCAGGAGCACGAGCAGTCCGGCGGCCACGGCGGCGAGCGCGCCACGCGAGAACGACAGGTAGACGCCGACTCCGAGCGGCACCGACGCCGCGGCGGCGCCGGCGCGCACGACCGTGCGGCGTTCCGGGTCGCCCGTCAGGCGGGCACAGAGCACGAAGCCCATCGCCGCGAGCGCGCCGGTGGCGTTCCAGTAGGTGAGCGGCTGCTCGAGCCTGCCCGCGGCGCTGAGGCTCTGGTGCAGATGCACGACCCCCGGCAGCAGCCGGCCGGCCAGCCCGTAGCCGATCACGATCAGCGCGCCCGCCGCCAGCGCCGGCTCCACCGCCTCGGCCGCCGCCCACTCGCGGAGCAGCGCGGCGGCCGCCACGAGCAGCGCCAGGTAGAGCAGCAGCCGCTGCATGTCGTGGAACGCCGGGCCCGCGAGCGGCGCCCAGCCGATCGAGAGCGCGGTCCAGCCGGTGAGCGCCGCCAGGCCGGCGATCGCGAGCTGCCCGGAGCGGGACGACGGCAGCGGCTTCTCCGACACGAGAACGGCCAGCAGCACGAGCCCGAACGCCGCGATCGCCGCCCACAGCCGCGGCTGGTCGAAGTAGCCGCCCGAGAAGAACGCGAGCACGGTGGGACCCGCGAGCAGCGCGGCGACCCCGGCGGTGCGGCCAGTGGCACGAGTCATGCGCCCGTCATTCTCGACCACGACGCGGGCGTGCCGGTGCCTGCCGGTATAGGCTGGCGTTCGAATGGAGGAGGGGAACTCGCTCTGGCCCAGTGAGCGCAGGGTCGCGCTCATCCACGATTTCCTGCTGGACGTGCGCGGCGCGGAGCGCGTGTTCCTGGAGATGTGCGACCTCTACCCCGAGGCGGACATCTACACGGCGGTCTACGACGAGGACGGCACCGAGGGCCGCTTCTCGCACCGCGAGATCCACACCTCGTTCCTCCAGCGCACGCATCCGACGGCGCGCACGTTCCGCACGCTGCTGCCGCTCTACCCGTCCGCCATCGAGTCGTTCGACCTGTCCGGCTACGACCTCGTGATCTCGAGCTCGAGCGCCTGGGCGCACGCCGTGATCTGCGACGGCGACACCGTGCACGTCTGCTACTGCCACAACCCCTTTCGCTACGTGTGGAACGACCGCGACCACACGCTCGCCCAGCGGCGCGATCCGGTGTCGCGCGCCGCGCTCCGGGCGCTGTTCCGCCGCTGGCGGCAGTGGGACTGGATCGCCGCCCAGCGCGTCGACGCCTACCTCGCCAACTCGCGCACCACGGAGGCGCGCATCAGCAACTACTTCGGGCGCGAGTCCACCGTCGTCTACCCGCCGGTGGAGACCGAGCGCTTCAGGCCCGGCGAGGTGCGCGACTACTACGTGGTGCTCTCCGAGCTGATGCCGCACAAGCGGATCGACCGCGCGGTGCGCGCGTTCAACCGGCTGCGCCTGCCGCTCGTGATCGTGGGCGACGGGCCCGACGCGCGGCGGCTGCGGCGCATGGCCGGGCCGCTCGTGAGCTTCGCCGGGCGGGTCAGCGACGAGCGCGTGGCCGAGCTGCTCTCCGGCTGCCGCGCGCTGGTCCTGCCGTCGATCGAGGAGTTCGGGATCGCCTCGGTGGAGGCGCAGGCCGCGGGCCGGCCGGTGATCGCCACCCGCGGCGGCGGCGCGCTCGAGACCGTGCGCGAGGGGGAGACCGGCGCCTTCTTCGACGGCGGGCCGGACGAGCTGGCGAGCGCTCTGCTCGAGTTCGATGACCGTGGCGTGGACCCCCAGGCGTGTGTGGCCAACGCCGCGCGCTTCACCAGCGCGGTGTTCGCCAGGGCGCTGCCGCGCGAGGTGGACCGCGCGATGGGCGCGCAGACCGGCGAGCGGCCGGCCGTGCGCGCGCGGCGCGGCCGGCGGACGCTCACGCGCCGCCCGGGCTAGCCGGTCCGCGCTCCGCGCCGCCCTCTGATCGGGCGCTTCGGCACCGCGTCTTCGACGTTCACCTTCGCCGACGCCCGCAGCGCGCGGCGCTCGCGCAGCATCGCCGGAAGGACGGGCAGCGCCGCCAGCGCGCCGCCCAGGTGCTTGCGCAGCCGCCTCTCGCGCAGCGCGTGCCAGCCCCAGCCGAGCTGGCGGTACGTCACGTACGGCAGCCAGCGCAGCGGGAACGTCTTCGCCACGAGCAGCAGCGTGTTGCGCTCCACCCAGGCCTCGAGCGGGCGCTCGAGCGCTCCCGAGGATCCCTCGCTCGCGTGGTAGGCGACCGCCGGCTCGTAGCGGCAGGTCCAGCCCGCGAGCCGCAGCCGCAGGCCGAGGTCCACGTCCTCGAGGTAGGCGAAGAAGCGCTCGTCGAAGCCGCCCACGTCGAGAACCGCCTCGCGGCGGTACAGCGCGGCGCCGGCGCAGGCGGCGAACATCTCCTCGGGCTGGTCGTAGCGGCCGTCGTCGGGGCCGAAGCGGCCGCGCTGCTCGCAGACGCCGTCGCGGCGCAGGATGTCGCCCGCGTCGTAGACGCGCGTGCGGTCCGCGAGGTCGAGCATCTTGGAGGCCACCGAGGCCGCCTCCGGCGCGGCGTCGAGCGCGGCGGCCATTCGCGCGAGCCAGTCCGGCGCCAGCTCCACGTCGGTGTTGACGAGCGCCACGTAGTCCGCGCTCGCCGCCTCGAGTCCCCGGTTCGCGGCGAACGCGAAGCCCGTGTTGCGGCCGAGCTCGATCACGCGCACGCCGCGTTCGCGCAGCAGCTCGAGCGACCCGTCGGTGGACCCGTTGTCCACCACGATCACCTCGGAGGGCTGCAGCGGCTCGGCGGCCAGCGAGTCGAGGCAGCCGGGCAGCCAGCGCGCCCCGTTCCAGTTCGGGATGACGACGGCGGTCACGGCGCCGGCTCGAGCTCGGTCGGCGGGCGCTCGACCGCGAGCGGCCGGCGCCGCGACAGCCGGCGGCCGAGCCGCAGCGCATAGCGCTCCAGCCCGTACCAGCTCACCGCGGCGACGGCGAGCGTGGCCGCCAGGGCCAGCACGAAGAGCGCGAGCGAGTTGTGCACGCCCGCGTCGTGCAGCTTCGTGATCATCGCCCGGTGCCAGAGGTAGACGCCGTAGGAGACGAGGCCCACCCAGAGCAGCGCGCGGTTGGCCAGGAGCTTGCGCACGAGGCCGTGTGCCGGATCGCCGAAGACCGCGGGGACGAGCAGCCCGAGCGCCACGATCGCCTTGAGGTAGTGCTGCGAGAGCAGGCGGGCGCCGAAGCCACCGCCCAGCGGCCCGATGTGCGTGCCCACGAGGTAGAACGCCGCGCCCGCCACTCCCCAGGGAAGCCACGGGTGGCGGTCGATCACGCGCACGAACGAGGTGTCGCGGCCCGCGAGCGCGACGCTGGCCACCGCCAGGCCCATGCCGATCGCGAACTGGTCGAGGAACGCCGGCAGCGCGTAGAGCACCGGGCTGAGCGAGCTGGGATTCGCCGGCGTGTTGTGGATGGCGATCAGCTTGGCGGCAAGCCCGCCCGCGAACAGCAGCGCCAGCAGGGCGCCCTCGCCGCGAACGAACCCCTTCACCGTGCTGAACGGGATCTGCCGCGCCAGCAGCGCGCACAGCGGCAGGAGCGCGTAGAAGGTGATCTCCACGTCGATCGTCCAGGCCTGCCCGATCCCGCCCGTGACCGTCGAGTAGTTGTAGACCTGGAAGAAGCCGTAGTAGGTGCCCACGCCTCGCGGGCTGAAGATGCCGTCCAGTCCGAGCCACAACGAGATCACGGTGAGGGCGAGCCAGTAGGCGGGCACGATGCGCAGCACGCGGCGCACGGTGTAGCCGCCGATCGCCGGCATCCGCACCCGGTCGAAGCGCGCCTGCGCGAACGGCCGGTAGAGCAGGAAGCCGGAGATCAGGAAGAAGATCGGCACGCCCACGTTGAGCTGGGCGAGCCAGGGGGAGAGCGTGCGCCCGCCGAGGAAGCCGAGGGCGAACGCCACGTGGTAGGCGAAGATCGTCAGCGCGGCGATCGCGCGCAGCGAGTTGAACAGCGGAAAGCGCATCAGCGCACGCGGTACACCGTGGCGCAACCGAAGCGCCGCGGCGGGTCGGTGAACGACGACACGATGCGGGAGATGTCAGCGCGCCCGTGGCAGTCCGAGTAGAGGAAGCGGGCGCCCGAGCCGCGCACCACGCGCTCGGCCGCGGCGGGCGAGAGCCTGCCGGCGAACAGCTCCTCGGCGGCCTGGCGGCGCTGCTCGAAGTGCGGCGTCCACGAGCCGGCGCCCACCCACGTCTCCCGGCCGGTGTACGCGGGCACGAGCAGGCCGCTGTAGACCGGGGCCAGCACCCCGCCGGCCTGCGCTTGCCGGTCGAGGTAGGCCAACGCGTCGTGCTCGCTCGGCGTGAGGAAGAACGGCTGGAATCCCTTGTTCACGGCGTCGCGGATGTTGTCGGCGCGATAGAGCGTCCCGGGGATGATCAGCAGCGCGGCGGCGGCAGCGATCGCCAGGGCCGGGACGCGGCGCTCGCGCAGCGCCAGCGCGGCCAGCACCACCAGCGGCAGCGTCATCCCCTGGATCGCGTGGAAGGGGAAGGTGCCGATCGGGAGGTAGAAGATCACCAGCGCCGCGATCGGCCAGACGCGCAGAGCGATCGAGCCGAAGTCGGGCGCCGGCAGCCTGTAGGCGAACAGCGCCGGCAGCGCCAGCGGGGCCAGCCCGAGCACCGTCACCCACCAGGGCCAGCGGGCGAAGTCGTTGGCCGAGTCGGCGAGCTTCCAGGACTCGTCGGCCTTCGAGAGCACGAAGTAGTAGATGAGCGGCAGCGCGGTGGCGGCGACGGGGACGACGAGGTTGCGCGCCCGGCGGCGCGTCATCAGCTCCGCCACCACGATCACGAGCGCGAAGGTCGCCCCCTGCCAGGGCTGGAGCCAGGAGGCGAACAGTCCCGCGGCGGCGGCCCAGCCGAGGCACTCGCGCTCGTAGGCCAGCAGGCCGAGCGGCACGAGCCCGACGGCCACCGCCGTGAACATGTAGCCCCACAGATAGGTGCCCGGCCACAGCTCCCCGCCGATGAAGTCGAAGTTGAACTTCGTGCCCGGGTTCCCGATGTGACCCCAGCCCACGAGCGCCGACACGGGCGAGCAGGCGAACAGCGCCACGATCAGCGTGGCCGTGCCCAGGCCGAAGCGGCGCACGTAGAGGAGCGAGCCCGCGAACAGCGCGAGCACCGCCGGGATCTTCCAGACCATGTACGAGGCCACGAGCCCGAGCCCGATGCGGTGAAGCAGACCCGAGATCACCACGCCCGGATGAACGAACGAGCGGGGGCCGGGGGCGAGGTCGTAGAGGTTCGCCACGGCCACGTGGTCGCCCGCCTGGCGCAGCCAGTTCAGGTATTGGAGCTGGTCCACCACCAGGTAGCCGTCCGACCCGGTGATGACCCCGCCCTTGCTCCACACCCGGACGAGCAGCCCGGCGAGCACCGCGACTGAGAGCGCGAACAGAGCGGCCAGCACCGCTCCCTCGCCCCGGTTGAGACGGGTCAAGAACGCTCGGCGGTCTCGGGCACCAGCCGCTCGGGGGCGGCCGCGGCCTCGGCGGTCACGTGCCGCCGCGCGGCGATCAGCTCGCGCACCACCGGCACGAAGACCTTGCGCATCGACAGCCGCGAGCCGGGCCGGTCGGCCCAGTGGATGCCCACCTCGCGGATGCGGTAGCCGAGCGCGCGCGCCATGGCGAGGGTCTCCGCGTCGAAGGTCCAGCCGTCGAGGCGGGTGCGCGAGTAGGCATCGATCGCGGCGGGTGCTCGCCAGAGCTTGAAGCCGCAGAAGAGGTCGCGCGTGGGCTCGCTGAGGATCACGCGGCAGAGGTCCACGAACGAGCGGCCCACGATCCGCCGCGCCAGCGGCTGGCGCCGGCCCACCTGGGCGCCGGCGGCGAGGCGCGAGCCCACCACCACGTCGGCGTCCTGGATCAGCTCGAGCATCCGCTCGAGCGACGGCAGCGAGGTGTGGCAGTCGGCGTCGCAGTGGAGGCGCAGCTCGCCGCGCGCCGCGAGCATCCCGCGCCGCATCGAGTAGCCCTTGCCGTGGTTCGAGTCGTTCTGCAGGAGCTGGACCCGCTCGCCGTCCACGAGCGGCGCAAGCACGCTCACCGTGGTGTCCTCGCTGGCGTTGTCCACGACGATGATCTCGTGGTCGAGATCGTGCTCGTCGAGCCACTCGCCGACGCGCTGAACCACGGTCGCGATCCCCTGCTCCTCGTTGTAGGCGGGGATCACCACGGAAACTGACGGGCCAGTCACGTGGCTAGTTTAAGGGCCAAAGTGTGGTTAAGCTGCCGCAGTTCATGAGCGTCCCGACCGAATGTCGGATCTGCTCGGGGCCGCTGGTTCTGCGCTTCAGGGGTGCGGAATCGGCCGCCGAGTCCCAGCATCTCTCGCCCACCAACCACCGTCCCGGTGAGCACGGCGACCTGTTCGTCTGCCGTCATTGCGGCACGGTGCACCAGCCGTCGCTGCCCGAGGGGGCCGATCTGCACGACCTCTACCGGGGCGTGGAGGACGAGGCGTACCTCGACGAGGAGACCGGCCGGCGGGCCACCGCGCGCCGCCTGCTCGACCTGATCGGCCGCAACGTGCCGGCCGGGCGGCTGCTCGACGTGGGCTGCGGCCATGGG